>NZ_JBVVOU010000003.1:242500-439844 GCF_055807635.1 Bradyrhizobium sp. Kon56
CGGTCAAGCTTCGCTAAAAGGATCATTTACAACTCGCTTGTCTTTCAAAGCAGCCTTGTGAGCTACAATGGAAGACGCACGAGCGCCGAAATGATCCGGAGATAATGAAGTATCGCGCAACAATTACTTGTTGCCCGATCCAACTCGGATCGATCTCCTCTTTACGATGTCAGAAATCACGCAGCTCACTGTCCATCCGGACTAGTAAGTGCGAAGTGATGTTTCGCGGACGACGGTATGAGTAGTCGGTGATCAAACCATCTGGTGGAGCCAGACGGGATCGAACCGACGACCTCATGCTTGCAAAGCACGCGCTCTCCCAGCTGAGCTATGGCCCCGTAACCAGAAGACGAATGCTCACTCGATGAGTGTGGTGGGCCTGGGAAGACTTGAACTTCCGACCTCACGCTTATCAAGCGCGCGCTCTAACCAACTGAGCTACAAGCCCCTAACGCATATCCAGTCAAGGACCAGGGATCTTGCAAGGTTGCAGCCCCAGCGCGTGTTCGTCCGCGAAGAAAGAGAAACGAAGACGGCGAAATCCCGCCAATGCAGCTCAACGATCCTGACGACCGTTGGCCACTGATGTTTCTAAAACGGTTCGATAGAAGCAAGCTTCTGAAGAACCATCCTTAGAAAGGAGGTGATCCAGCCGCAGGTTCCCCTACGGCTACCTTGTTACGACTTCACCCCAGTCGCTGACCCTACCGTGGCCGGCTGCCTCCCTTGCGGGTTAGCGCACCGTCTTCAGGTAAAACCAACTCCCATGGTGTGACGGGCGGTGTGTACAAGGCCCGGGAACGTATTCACCGTGGCGTGCTGATCCACGATTACTAGCGATTCCAACTTCATGGGCTCGAGTTGCAGAGCCCAATCCGAACTGAGACGGCTTTTTGAGATTTGCGAAGGGTTGCCCCTTAGCGTCCCATTGTCACCGCCATTGTAGCACGTGTGTAGCCCAGCCCGTAAGGGCCATGAGGACTTGACGTCATCCCCACCTTCCTCGCGGCTTATCACCGGCAGTCTCCTTAGAGTGCTCAACTAAATGGTAGCAACTAAGGACGGGGGTTGCGCTCGTTGCGGGACTTAACCCAACATCTCACGACACGAGCTGACGACAGCCATGCAGCACCTGTGTTCCAGGCTCCGAAGAGAAGGTCATATCTCTGCGACCGGTCCTGGACATGTCAAGGGCTGGTAAGGTTCTGCGCGTTGCGTCGAATTAAACCACATGCTCCACCGCTTGTGCGGGCCCCCGTCAATTCCTTTGAGTTTTAATCTTGCGACCGTACTCCCCAGGCGGAATGCTTAAAGCGTTAGCTGCGCCACTAGTGAGTAAACCCACTAACGGCTGGCATTCATCGTTTACGGCGTGGACTACCAGGGTATCTAATCCTGTTTGCTCCCCACGCTTTCGTGCCTCAGCGTCAGTATCGGGCCAGTGAGCCGCCTTCGCCACTGGTGTTCTTGCGAATATCTACGAATTTCACCTCTACACTCGCAGTTCCACTCACCTCTCCCGAACTCAAGATCCTCAGTATCAAAGGCAGTTCTGGAGTTGAGCTCCAGGATTTCACCCCTGACTTAAAGACCCGCCTACGCACCCTTTACGCCCAGTGATTCCGAGCAACGCTAGCCCCCTTCGTATTACCGCGGCTGCTGGCACGAAGTTAGCCGGGGCTTATTCTTGCGGTACCGTCATTATCTTCCCGCACAAAAGAGCTTTACAACCCTAGGGCCTTCATCACTCACGCGGCATGGCTGGATCAGGCTTGCGCCCATTGTCCAATATTCCCCACTGCTGCCTCCCGTAGGAGTTTGGGCCGTGTCTCAGTCCCAATGTGGCTGATCATCCTCTCAGACCAGCTACTGATCGTCGCCTTGGTGAGCCATTACCTCACCAACTAGCTAATCAGACGCGGGCCAATCTTTCGGCGATAAATCTTTCCCCGTAAGGGCTTATCCGGTATTAGCACAAGTTTCCCTGTGTTGTTCCGAACCAAAAGGTATGTTCCCACGCGTTACTCACCCGTCTGCCGCTGACGTATTGCTACGCCCGCTCGACTTGCATGTGTTAAGCCTGCCGCCAGCGTTCGCTCTGAGCCAGGATCAAACTCTCAAGTTGGACTTGAACTTTGAACCGGCTGATCACAACGTTTTGACGAGGTCCCACCATTTTTCATCGACCGAAGTCGATGAGCTGCCCGCGATTCACATCGCTGGCAACGATGGTGTAACCTTAAAACGTGTACCGCCGAAGTCTTTCGTCCCCTCTCAGAACTCAAAAGCCAAAGCTCTTCAGTATCCGAGAGGCGCAAGGACTCCGCCGTCCACGTTTCTCTTTCTTCATCTTCACTTGTCAAACAGCCCGGGACCAAGAGGTCCCAACCTTCCAGAGAGGAAGGGTTCCGACACCCTTACCGACGATGGATGAACTCCAATCGACTTACGTCGACTGTTGTGTCACTCAACAAGGTGAGGAGCATCAGTGGCGCGTTCGCTCGCCTTGGTCAGTGACCCGGCGGCGCCGCGCTCAGTGGTCGGGTTATAGGCCCCACCCATCGGGGTTGTCAACGACCATTGTCAGAAAATCGTCGCACGGTGGATTGTTCGAAAAATCCACGCGATTACAGCAGGTTAGAAAGTCGCTGAGCGGCTGGATCGCGCCAGCGCGGAGAAAAAACTCAAAAAAAGTTTGGGCTCGAGAGGGCTCCGGAGGCGGCATGAGGCGACTTGGACGCGACTTGGATCGCTCGTCCCTGGAAGGCCCCTGACGCCCGGCCGTTCGGGAAACTTTCCATATTAGGCGCCGTACTTGAGCCACAATCCCCCGGCGTTCTGGTACAGACAAAGCTTGAATCGCAGGGATGCCAGTGGGGGCTGCCGGCGGTTTGTGTGGGGTCAGAGGAAGGCGATCATACGATGAAGCGGCCTTCTTCAGACATTCGAGACACATCGAGAGATCTTTTTCCGCTTAGCTGTTCGTAAATTCGGCCGGTCCGACATCTGGGCCTTCTGACCGCGGACGCCTATGCGGCTTGCCTTTTCCAGAGACGCCCCGAAGAGGGCGGCTCAAGGAGGGGCTCGAAACAGGGTTGCTCGAAACGGGGCTGCTCGAAATCGGGCTCTCGGATCGTTGATTGGGGGACTTGGGTTGAACCATAGGACGTCACGCGGCGCTTACGGGCGTGAGACCGGGATCATCGATCTCGGCCACGAGCCGCCGCTGTCCGTCGATGGTTCGGAAGCCGCCGTCATCGATCGCCGCCGCGTCTCGGTGCAATGGTTCAGCGGGACGATTCTAACCGGACTTTGCGGCGCAGCCCTGATCGGCGGCGCCGTTTTCGCTTCGCTCGACGGCGAGATGACCTTCGCCAAGGTGCCGGAGCGCGTCGAAGGCGCGCTGCGCGGCGCATTCGGCGCAGCCGACCGCACCGCCACGCTGCACAAGAGCGACCGCCTGCCGCCGCCGAGCGAATCCACGGCCTCGCGCAACATCGTGCGCGTCTCGACCGTCGCCCGCGTCGGCAACCGCGACGTGATGCGGGTGCGTCCCTTCATCCGGATTGCCGGCAATCTGTCGATGACGACGAGCGATCTGTCGGCGAAGATCCCGCCATTCAACGCCCAGCGCCTTCTCACAGATGTCGGATCCGATCCGAAGGCGGCATCCGAGGATCCCAACAATCCGGAAGCCGTCGAACCCGACGCCGAGGTCTCGTTCGTCACCAAGGACCTCTCCCAGGTGCTGCCGAAAGCCAAGATTTCCGCAGTGGTGGCGCTCGACGACATCCTGATGCGGGTCCGCGATGCCGCCAACTGGCGCGGCAATGGCGGGGTGCGCTACGCCGCGCTCTCCAATGCTGCGGCCGACGTCTCCGGCGCGACCGGCCCGTCCGATATCAGAAGCGCCTACGCCACCGAAGTGTCGCCGTCCGATCCCTATGCCGGCTTCGAGACGCGCGTGGTGCCGGAAAACGTCACGCTGCTGCCGAAGACCAAAGAGCAGATCACCGGCGGCAATCCCAACGGCGAACGCGTCCACGTGGTCAAGAAGGGCGACAGCGTCGCCGGCGTGCTGCGCGATCTCGGCGCCACGGCCGAGGAGATCAAGGCGATCACCGCGACGCTTGGGCCGCGCGGCCGCGACGGCGGCCTGAAGGAAGGCGAGAAGCTGCGGATCCTGATGGCGCCCGCAAGCCCCGGCGCCCGCCTGCAGCCCTACCGCGTCGTCATCGCCAACGAGACCATGGTCGAGGCGATCGCGGCGCTGTCCGATCTCGGCAAATACGTCGCGGTCGACGTCTCCAGCATGAACACCGTCGCC
This sequence comes from Bradyrhizobium sp. Kon56, assembly GCF_055807635.1. Taxonomy (NCBI): domain Bacteria; kingdom Pseudomonadati; phylum Pseudomonadota; class Alphaproteobacteria; order Hyphomicrobiales; family Nitrobacteraceae; genus Bradyrhizobium; species Bradyrhizobium sp. Kon56. Next base: position 246,828 of record NZ_JBVVOU010000003.1, read on the forward strand.
GACGCGGCGGCGAACGCCAACAGCGACGACGATGACGAGGATGACGGCACGGGCGTGCGGCTCTACCAGAGCATCTACGAGACCGCGATGCGCAACAAAGTGCCGATGCCCGTCATCGACGACATGATCAAGATCTATTCCTACGACGTCGATTTCCAGCGCAAGGTGGCGCCGGGCGATTCATTCGACGTGTTCTACGCCGGCGAAGACGAAGGCGTGACCGCGAGCGAAAAGAACGACGTGCTGTTCGCTTCGCTGACGCTCGGCGGCGAGACCAAGAAATACTACCGCTACCAGAGCCCCGATGACGGCGTCGTCGATTACTATGACGAGACCGGCAAGAGCGCGAAGAAGTTCCTGGTGCGCAAGCCCGTCAACAACGCCATCATGCGCTCCGGCTTCGGCGGCCGCCGTCACCCCATCCTCGGCTATGTGAAGATGCATACCGGCGTCGACTGGGCCACCTCCTACGGCACGCCGATCTTCGCCTCCGGCAATGGCGTGATCGAGAAGGCCGGCCCCGAGGGCGGCTACGGCAAATACATCCGCATCAAGCACAACAACGGCTACGAGACCGCTTATGGCCATATGTCGGCCTTCGCCAAGGGCATGGAGCCCGGCAAGAAGGTGCGGCAGGGCCAGGTGATCGGCTTCGTCGGTTCGACCGGCGCGTCGACCGGCCCGCACGTCCACTACGAAATCCTGGTCAACGGCCGCTTCGTCGATCCGCTGCGTGTGAAACTGCCGCGCGGCCGCTCGTTGGAAGGCCCGATGCTGGCCGGCTTCGAGAAGGAGCGCGACCGGCTCGACGGCATGATGAGCGGCCGCGCCGGTGCCATCGCCCGGATGTCGGACGCCACCGGCGGTCCGTTGCAGGTCACCAACAGGTAAAGCCGGCGAACCGGGCCGAGATCGGCCAGACATATTCAAGCACGATCCGGATTTGACGACGTCGCGCGGGGCCCGGCTTGGCCGCATCACAACGTCAAGTTTCGTTTGCCAAAGCGGCATGAGGAGCGAATACTTTCCAAAAAACGGGAGGTCTCGCCATGAAGAACAGGCTCGCCTGCGCAGCCTTCGTCGCTGCGGTCGTCTCCGCTACCAGTGTTTCGGCCGAAAACTGGGAGGTCACCAAGCTCGTTCCGGGCTCGGCGTTCCACGGCGTGCACGGGCTTGCGATCGACAAGGCCGGCCATCTGTTTGCCGGCAGCGTCGCGGGCGCGGCGCTCTACGAGGTCGACATCCCCGGCGGTAGCGCGAAGGTTGCAATCCCCGCCCCGATCGGAATGGCCGACGACATCGCATTCGCCCCCGACGGCACCATGGCCTGGACCGGATTCCTGGCCGGCGATCTTTATTCGCGCAAGGGCGACGGCCCGATCAAGAAACTCGCTTCAGGCCTTCCCGGCATCAACTCGCTCGCCTTCCGCAAGGACGGCAGGCTGTACGCCACCACCGTCTTCCTCGGCGACACGCTCTATGAGATCGACGTCGAGGGCGTCAAACCGCCGCGCCAGATCATGGAGAAGATGGGCGGCCTCAACGGCTTCGAGTTCGGTCCCGACGACAAGCTCTACGGTCCGCTCTGGTTCAAGGGACAGGTCGCAAAGGTCGACGTCGACAAGGCCGAGCTGACCGTCGTCGCGGACGGCTTCAAGGTCCCGGCCGCGGTGAACTTCGATTCCAAGGGCGATCTCTGGGTAGTCGACACCGCGCTCGGCCAGCTCGTTCGGGTCGATCCCAAGTCGGGCGCCAAGACCATGGTCGCACAATTGAAGCCGTCGCTGGACAATCTCGCGATCGACGACAAGGACCGAATCTACGTCTCCAACATGGCCGACAACGGCATCCAGGAGGTCGATCCGGCGACCGGCCAGGCGCGGCAGGTGATCATCGGCAAGCTCGCCTTGCCCGGCGGCATCGGCGTCACGTCAGAGAACGGCAAGGATACGATCCACGTCGCCGACGTGTTCGCCTATCGCACGGTGGACGGCGCGACCGGCGAGGTCACCGAGAAGGCGCGCATGCACGCCGCCGGCGTCACGCTCGAATATCCGATGAGCGCAACGGCGAAGGGCAACGATGTGGTCCTATCGAGCTGGTTCACCGGCACGGTGCAGGTGATCGACGGCGAGACCGGGGCCACCCGCGACATGCTGCACGGCTTCAAGGCGCCGCACGACGCGCTCGTGCTCGCGGACGGCAGCATCCTGGTGGCCGAGTTCGGCACCAAATCGCTGGTCCGCGTCAGCGGCGAGCACGGCAAGGATCGCACCACACTGATCGGCGGCCTCGAGGGCCCGGTCGGGCTCGTCGCTGGATCGCGTGGCGAGGTCTATCTCACCGAAGCCTTTTCCGGCGTGATCTCGATGATCGAGAGCAACGGCGAAAAGACAGTCGTCGCCAAGGACCTGAAAATGCCCGAAGGCATCGCCCGCGCCAGAGACGGCAAGCTGATCGTAGCGGAGGTCGGCGCCAAACGGTTGATCGAAATCGTGCCGGAGACCGGCACGGTTACCGAGATCGCGGCCAATCTTCCAATCGGCCTCGTGGGTGCACCCGGAGGACTGCCGACGCACATTCCGACAGGCGTCGGCATCGGGGAATCCGGCACGATCTATTTCTCTTCTGACATCGAGAACGCGATCTACAAGCTCACGAAGAAATAGGTCGCCGCAGTAAGTTCGCCAACAACCCGCAAAACAAACCGCCCCGGAGAGGTTGACATCTCCGGGGCGGCTTGTTGCTTCAGGCTTCGAATGCCGACGATCAGTTCAGCTTCCGCTTGGACACCGGCGCCTCGAACTGGGCGATCTCCGCGGTCTGCGGCGCCTTGCCGTTGAAGGTCAGCACGTTGCCTTCGGAGGAGATCGCAACGTTGTCGCCGTCCTTGACGTCGCCGGCCAGGATCATCTCGGCGAGCGGATCCTGGACGTGACGCTGGATCACGCGCTTCAGCGGCCGTGCGCCGTAGGCGGGATCCCAGCCCTTGGCGGCGAGCCAGTCGCGGCCCGCAGCGTCGAGCGTCAGCACGATCTTGCGATCGATCAAAAGCTTTTGCAGCCGTGCGAACTGGATCTCGACGATCCGGCCCATCTCGCTCCTCTGCAAGCGATGGAACAGGATGATCTCATCGACGCGGTTCAAGAACTCTGGCCTGAAGTGCGCCCGCACCATGCCCATCACCTGCTCGCGCACGGCCGAGGTATCCTCGCCCTCCGGCTGGTTCACCAGAAACTCCGAACCGAGGTTCGAGGTCATGATGATCAGCGTGTTGCGGAAGTCGACGGTGCGGCCCTGGCCGTCGGTGAGGCGGCCGTCGTCGAGCACCTGCAACAGCACGTTGAACACGTCGGGATGCGCCTTCTCGATCTCGTCGAACAGCACGACCTGGTAGGGCCGGCGCCGCACCGCTTCGGTGAGCGCACCGCCCTCGTCATAACCGACATAGCCCGGAGGCGCGCCGATCAGCCGCGACACCGAGTGCTTCTCCATGTACTCGGACATGTCGAGGCGGACCATCGCGGTCTCGTCGTTGAACAGATACTCGGCGAGCGCTTTCGTCAGCTCGGTCTTGCCGACGCCGGTGGGCCCGAGGAACATGAACGAGCCGGTCGGCCGGTTCGGGTCCTGCAGCCCCGCGCGCGAACGGCGAACGGCGGTCGCGACCGCACGCACGGCCTCGGCCTGGCCGACGACGCGCTTGCCGAGCGAGTCCTCCATCCGCAGGAGCTTGTCTTTCTCGCCTTCTAGCATCTTGTCGACGGGCACGCCGGTCCAGCGCGAGACCACCTGCGCGATGTGGTTGGCGGTGACCGCCTCCTCCATCATCTCGCCGGAGTTCTCCTTGGCCTCGATCTCCGCAAGCTGCTTTTCCAATTCGGGGATCCGGCCATAGGCCAGCTCGCCGGCCTTCTGGAATTCACCGCGCCGTTGTGCGTTGGCAAGTTCAACCCGCAAGCCGTCGAGCTCGGCCTTCAGTTTCTGAGCGTCGGAGAGCTTGTTCTTCTCCGCGCTCCAGCGTGCGGTGAGCGCCGCGGACTTCTCCTCGAGATCGGCCAGCTCCTTCTCCAGCGTCTGCAGGCGGCTCTTCGACCCGGCATCGCTTTCTTTCTTCAACGCTTCCTGTTCGATCTTCAGCCGGATGATTTCCCGATCCATCGAATCCAGCTCTTCCGGCTTGGAATCGACCTGCATCTTGAGCCGCGCGGCCGCCTCGTCCATGAGGTCGATGGCCTTGTCCGGCAGGAAGCGGTCGGTGATGTAGCGGTTGGACAGGGTCGTGGCGGCGACCAGCGCGGAATCGGTGATCCGCACGCCGTGGTGCTGCTCGTATTTGTCCTTCAGCCCGCGCAGAATGGAGATCGTATCCTCGACCGAGGGCTCGCTGACGAAGATCGGCTGGAATCGCCGCGCCAGCGCCGCGTCCTTTTCGACGTGCTTCTGGTACTCGTCGAGCGTGGTGGCGCCGATGCAGTGCAGCTCGCCGCGGGCGAGCGCAGGCTTGAGCAAATTGGACGCGTCCATCGCGCCATCGCCCTTACCAGCGCCGATCAGCGTGTGCATCTCGTCGATGAACAGGACGAAATTACCATCGCTCCCGGTCACCTCCTGCAGCACGGCCTTCAGCCGCTCCTCGAACTCGCCGCGATATTTTGCACCTGCAATCAGCGAGCCGAGGTCGAGCGACAGCAGCTTCTTGTCCTTCAGGCTCTCCGGCACGTCACCGTTGACGATGCGCAGCGCCAAGCCCTCGGCGATGGCGGTCTTGCCGACGCCGGGTTCGCCGATCAGGACGGGATTGTTCTTGGTCCGGCGCGACAGCACCTGGATCGTGCGGCGGATCTCCTCGTCGCGGCCGATGACCGGGTCGAGCTTGCCGTCGCGCGCCGCCTGAGTGAGGTCGCGGGCATATTTCTTCAGCGCGTCATACGCGTTCTCGGCCGTGGCGGAGTCCGCCGTTCGGCCCTTGCGCAGCGCTTCGATCGCCGCGTTGAGGTTTTGCGGGGTGACGCCGCCCTTGGCCAGGATCGCGCCCGCCTCGCTGGTCTTCTCCAGCGCCAGGCCGAGCAGCAGCCGCTCGACGGTGACAAAGCTGTCGCCGGCCTTCTCGCCAGCCTTTTCGGCGGCGTCGAAGGTGCGCGCGAGTTCGGGCGCCAGATAGATCTGGCCGGCTCCGCCGCCAGAGACCTTCGGCACCTTGTTCAGGGCGTCCTCGGTCGCCTTCAGGATTGCGCGGGAATTGCCGCCGGCGCGGTCGATCAGGCCGGCAGCGAGGCCTTCATTGTCGTCCAGCAGCACCTTCAGGACGTGCAGGGTCGAAAACTGCTGGTGCCCTTCGCGCACCGCAAGCGACTGCGCGGACTGGACGAAGCCTCTGGAGCGTTCGGTATATTTTTCGATGTTCATTTCGTGGTCTTTCCCTCGGCCTGCCCCTGGAGCCCTCAAAGGCACTCCAAACGGCATCTTCATTGGGTTTCCGATTACCGCATTGACGTTTCTCAACCGGCAACGGTCGTTATCAGCCGGCGCTGGCGCCGGCCTGACCCAGATGTGGGAAGCGAGGCCTCGGACCGGAAGAGGCGAGTTCACAATTTCGTGCGCGGATCCGCCCGCTTGGCGCCGGTGGGCCGAATCCCCTAAGTAGCGGCATGACACCCAGCGCAATGACAATCAGCCAGACCGCCGAGATCACCGGGCTCTACCGCTACCCGATCAAGGGCCTGACGCCGGAGGCCCTGCCCCGCGTCTCCCTGCGAGCCGGCCAGACCCTGCCCGCCGACCGCCGCTACGCCATCGAGAACGGCCCGAGCGGCTTCGATCCGGAAGCACCGCAGTGGAAGCCGAAGATCCAGTTCCTGATGCTGGCGCGGAATGAGCGGCTAGCTTCGCTCGACAGCCGGTTCGAGGACGCGACCAATTGCCTGACCATCCGCAAGGACGGCCAGATCGTCGCCAGCGGCGATCTCGAGACCGCCGCCGGGCGCGCCGCCATCGAGGACTATTTCAGGGAAAATTTTCAGCCGGAGCTGAAGGGCCCGCCCAAGATCCTGTCCGGCCGCGACCACAGCTTTTCAGACGTCGCCCGCAAGGTCGTGTCCATCATCAATCTCGACAGCGTCCGCGCGCTCGAGACCATGCTCGGCGGCGCCGCCGTCCACCCGCTACGCTTCCGCGCCAATCTCTACGTGAAGGGCTGGCCGGCCTGGTCCGAGCTCGACCTCGTCGGCCAGACGCTCGCGATCGGACAGGCCCGGCTGCAAGTGGTCAAGCGCATCAAGCGCTGCCCGGCCACCAATGTCGACCCTGATACCGCCAAGCGCGATCTCGAAATCCCCGCCACGCTCTCGAGCAATCTCGGCCACATGGACTGCGGCATCTATGCCGAGGTGATCGCTGAAGGCGACATCGGCGTGGGCGACGCGGTTGCATTGGAACAGCCGAAGCTGGTGTGACGCTGCGCGCTGGCCCCGCTCCGCCATTGCGAGCGAAGCGAAGCAATCCAGGAATGCGCCCGCGGAGACAGTCTGGATTGCTTCGTCGCTTCGCTCCTCGCAATGACGGCCGTCAGTTCGGCATCACATACGCATAGATCCGGCCGCGCGAGACCGGTGCTTCGCGAACGCGGTTGCCGTTGTTGCCGGAGATCATGATCGGATTGCCCTGCGCGTCGACACCGGTGATGATGCCGACATGACCGCCCCGGCCACCACGCGACATCACTGCGATGGCGCCGACCTGCGGACCGGACACGCGCGTGCCGTAATGCGCGAACGAATTCGCCATGTCGGAGCCGGTGCCACGATGACCGGTCTTTTCGAGCACCATGTTCATGAAGCGCGCGCACCACAGGCTGCCGCGACCGGTCGGATTGCCGCCGACATAGCGGCGTGCCTCGGACACGAGGCCCGACCCACCGCCGAAGCCGCCGCCGCTCGTCGCGCTATTGGCCATGCCGCCGTCATTCGCGTTAGTGGCTATCCCACCTCCACGCCTCATAATTCGACGGCTGGCGCGCGTGGTCATCTCACCGCTGGTAACCATTCCAGCGTTGTCGCTCATGGCCATTCCACGACTGCCGCTCATGGCCATTCCACCACTGCCGCTCATAGCCATTCCAGCGCTGCCGCTTATGGCGATGCCGCCGCTATTGGCGTTCGGATCATAGCTGGCGAAGGTGTTGCCGAAGCCGTTCGCCTGCAATTGCGCCGCGCCGCGCTCGAAGCGCGAGCCGCGTGCATGCCGGTAATGATGATGTCTGCTGGCGTGATGCGCGTAAGCGTGCCGCTCTGCGCTATGACGATGAGGTCGTGCTGACGCCGGAGAAGTGAAGGCGGCGAACGCCGCGAAGAAAACAGCCAGCGCGACGACACAGCGCGACAGGCGAGACGCAAACAACTCGAACATTCTTCATCCTTCGTTGACACCCCACTTCCCCGTCGGCCCGTGCGGTGGCCGACATCCGCGGGCTGTATCAGTATCCTGATGTGGCGAGAACAAGACGCGGCCCCTAAGAATTTGGACGATGATTAATAAGTGCTACCATCGTATGCGCTGACCGCAGGACGGCATTCCAAAGCCGCAGCCACCTCAGGAGAAAACCGGATGCCTCACGCCCTCACGAAGGACAATTGTCGACTCTATTTCGAAGAAGCGGGCACGGGCACGCCGATTATTTTTCTGCACGAATTCGCGGCCGACTACACCAATTGGGAGCCGCAGATGCGCTACTTCTCGCGCGGCCATCGCTGCATCACCTATTCCGCACGCGGCTACACGCCATCGGACGTGCCTGATGGCGAGGTCTACGGCTACACGTATTTCTACACCGATGCGCTCGCGGTGCTCGATCATCTGAAGATCGATCGCGCGCACTTCGTCGGCCTCTCGATGGGCGCCTATTCGTCGCTCCAGATCGGGCTCAACGCGCCCCAACGTGCGCTGTCGATGACGCTCGCCGGCGTCGGCTCGGGCTCGGAGATCGAGAACCTCGACGCCTGGCGCCAGCAGTGCCGCGCCAACGCGGAGCAATTCGAGATGCTCGGCTCAGCCGAAGTCGCAAAAGTCACGCGCGAGGCGCCGAGCCGGATTCCCTTCCTGGTGAAGGACCCGCGCGGTCACGCCGATTTCTATGCCGCCTTGGCGCGACACGACGCCAAGGGATCAGCGCGGACGATGCGCGGCTTCCAGGCCGGCCGTCCCTCGATCTTTACGATGACGGACGCGATCAGAGCGGCCACGACGCCGGCACTCATCATCTGCGGCGACGAGGACGATCCGTGCGTGGGCGCAAGCCTGTTCCTGAAGAAGCATCTGCCGGCGGCAGGGCTCGCCATGTTTCCAAAGTCCGGCCACGTCCTCAATCTCGAAGAGCCAGCGCTGTTCAACGAAACGGTGGAACGGTTCGTCACGCTGGCGGAAGCGGGAAGATGGCCGGTGCGCGACCCGAGGTCACTGGCGGCGCATTAGCGCGAAGGCGTCACCAGGTACTGGGTCGCGTAGATGGGGTAACGGGCCGGCCTACTTCCTGCCGCCCCGCGTCAGCAGAAACACGCCCTGCTCGCCGAACAGATTCCACACCCACCAGGGCATCCGCAGCCGCAGCGGACGGCCGTAGAGGTCGAGCGCCTCGGCACGTTCCATCTTGACGTCGATCGCGTCGCAGAGCTCGACGAAATCCTTGATGGTGCAGAAATGGATGTTGGCGGTGTCATACCAGCTTGCCGGCAGGTTCTCCGTGCGCGGCATGTGGCCGCCGATCAGGAGCTGGAGCCGCATCTTCCAGAAGCCGAAATTCGGGAACGACACGATGGCGCGGCGGCCGATGCGCAGCAAATTCTCCAGCACCACTTTCGGCTGCCGCGTCGCCTGCAACGTCTGCGACAGGATCACGTAGTCGAAGGCGTCATCCGGATAATTCACGAGGTCGGTGTCGGCATCGCCCTGCACCACCGCAAGACCCTTGGCGACGCAGCGGTTGACGCCCTCGCGCGACAGCTCGATGCCGCGGCCGTCGACGCCGCGGGTTTCCAGCAGTTGGAGCAGGTCGCCCTCGCCGCAGCCGACGTCGAGCACCTTCGAGCCCGGCTTGACCATCTCGGCCACCAGCACATGGTCGGCGCGAAAATCACCGGGTTGCCCGGCCACAACGCCGCCGAGCGGCAACGTTTCCTGTACAGACATGCCTAGTCGTCCTTGTTAAGCATTCCTGGCGGTAAGCCCGCGCGCCTTGCCCGCCGATTGCAGGAAGGCACGGGCGATGTCGAAGAACTCGGGCACGTCGAGCAGGAACGCGTCGTGACCGCGATCGGTCTCGATCTCGGCGAACGACACCCGCGCACTCGATGCATTCAGCGCGTGCACCAGCGCGCGCGATTCCGAGGTCGGGAACAGCCAGTCACTGGTGAAAGAAACCACGCAGAAGCGGGTCTGGATTCCCGCGAACGCCTTCGCCAGCACGCCACCATGGTCGCCGGCGATGTCGAAATAGTCCATCGCGCGAGTCAGATAGAGATAGGAGTTGGCGTCGAAGCGCTCGACGAAGGACGAGCCCTGGTAGCGCAGATAGGACTCAACCTGGAAGTCGGCGTCGAAAGAGAAAGTCGGCAGCTCGCGGTCCTGCATGCGCCGCCCGAATTTTCGATGCAGCGCGGCGTCGGAGAGATAGGTGATGTGCGCCGCCATCCGGGCGACAGCGAGGCCACGATGCGGATGGATGCCTCGATCGGCATAGCCGCCATGGTGCCAGTCGGGGTCGGCCATCACCGCCTGGCGGCCAAGCTCGTGGAACGCGATGTTCTGCGCCGAGTGTCGTGTCGAGCAGGCAATCGCCAGCGCGGAGAACACGCGACTCGGATACGCCGCAGTCCATTGCAGCACTTGCATGCCGCCCATCGAGCCGCCGACGACCGCGAACAGCGTGTCGATGCCGAGCCGGTCGATCAGCATCGCCTGCGCGCGCACCATGTCGGGGATGGTGATGACGGGGAAATCGAGCCCCCAAACCTTGCCGGTCGCGGGATTGATCGAGGCCGGGCCGGTCGAGCCCATGCAGCCGCCGATCACGTTGGAGCAGATGATAAAATATTCGTTGGGATCGAGCGGCCGGCCGGGGCCGACCAAGGTCTCCCACCAGCCGGGCTTGCCGGTGACAGGGTGCACGTTGGCGACGTGCTGGTCGCCGGTCAGCGCATGGCAGATCAGGATCGCGTTGGAGCGATCGGCATTCAGCTCGCCGTAGGTCTGGTAGGCGATCTGGAACGGGCTGAGATCGACCCCGCAGTCGAGCCGCAGCGGCTGCTCCGAGCCGAACTGCGCGACGTGCGAACTCGGATGATCCACCTCGTGCGACCGCTCGTCGGCGGTGATCGCGGGACTCGGAATGGACTGGACGCCAACCATCTGACCATCGACCTCGTTTGCGATCGTAGAAGTGACCGCATTGACATCAGGCCATGAAAAACCCGGCCTGAACGATAGGTTCGGCCGGGATCGAAAGCGTCCCCGGCCTGTTTAGCGAGTTTTTTAACGTGGCTGCAAGCCGGCCGGCTCAAATGACCACGGAACGGGTAAAAACTACCGTCTTGGACGGTTTTCGTCAAGTCACGGCCCGGATCAGCCAAATTCGCCTGTCGCGCCACGGGCGGAAAGGGCCCGATTTCTCTTTGCATTTCTCTTTGCTTTCGCAGCCCCGACTGCCTAATCAGGATATCCATCACAGCGGTGACGGCTCGACTGATCCGCATTGGAACGCCTCTCAGCAGCACCTGTCAGACATGTCCCAACGTCCGCCCGCGCCACCATCACTCCAGGAATTGCGTAAGGAGATCGACGCGATCGACGAAGGCATGCATCGCCTGCTGATGCAACGCGGCGACATCATCGACCGCCTGATCCAGGTGAAGCAGACCCAGGAGGTCGGCTCGGCGTTCCGCCCGGCACGCGAGGCCTCCATGATGCGCGACCTCGTGCAGCGTCATCGCGGCATCCTGCCGCTCGACACGGTCGAGAGCATCTGGCGCGTCATCATCGCGACCTTCACCTATGTCCAGGCCCCGTTCTCGGTCCACGCCGACATCTCGGCGAGCGAGCCGGCCATGCGCGATTCCGCGCGATTCCATTTCGGCTTCACCGTGCCTTACGTCGCGCATTTCAGCGCGCAGGCGGCGGTCGAGGCCGTCGCGAAGTCCAAGGGCGATCTGGCGCTGGTCTCGGCGACCTCGAGCCGCACGCCGTGGTGGCTGTCGCTGGAAGAAGCTGGCGCGCCAAAGATCATCGCGCGGCTGCCCTTCGTCGAGCGCGCCGACCATCCGGCGGCGTTGCCCGTGTTCGCGGTCTCGCGCGTCGCCGACAGCGCGCTGGTGACGGAGGTCGAGACCTTCAGCGTACGCGTCTCTGGGTGGAATGCGGAGGTCGCGCGCGCCCTGTCGCCGCTCGCCGAGATCGTGGCGGTGCCCGACACCGCCTTCGACGGCGCCGCGCTGCTGGTCTCGGTCACCGCGACAAGCAGCATCGACAAGATCAAGGCTGCCCTGATCGAAGCGGGGGCCTCGGTGCGCTCCACGGCCCTCGTCGGCAGCCACGCAACGCGCTATACGGTGCCCCCGACCGGGTCGAAATCGTAAGTCGCGAACCGCTTAAGCCAGTCCGGAGTTGAAGATGTCCCGCCCCGTGCCGAATCCCGGCATTCTCGATATTGCGCCCTATACGCCCGGCAAGACCCCGGTGGCAGAGCCCGGCCGCAAGGTGTTCAAGCTCTCGGCCAACGAGACGCCGTTCGGGCCCTCGCCGAAGGCGATCGAGGCGTTCAAGCAGGTGGCGGATCATCTGGAAGACTATCCGGAAGGAACCTCGCGCGTGCTGCGCGAAGCAATCGGGCGCACCTTCGGGCTCGATCCCAACCGCATCATCTGCGGCGCCGGCTCGGACGAGATCCTCAACCTGCTCGCCCACACCTATCTCAGCCACGGTGACGAGGCGATCTCGACCACGCACGGCTTTCTGGTCTATCCGATCGCGACCATGGCCGTCGGCGCGAAGAATGTCATCGCGGCCGAGAAGAACCTCACCTGCGATGTCGACGCCATCCTCAAGGCGGTGACGCCGAAGACAAAGCTGGTCTGGCTCGCCAACCCCAACAATCCGACCGGCACCTATGTGCCGTTCGACGAGGTCAAGCGCCTGCGCGCCGGCCTGCCCTCGCACGTGCTGCTGGTGCTGGACGCAGCCTATTGCGACTACGTCTCGCGCAACGATTACGAGATGGGGATCGAGCTGGTCGCGACCACCGAAAACACGGTGGTGACCCACACCTTCTCCAAGATCCATGGTCTTGCGGCGCTGCGCATCGGCTGGATGTTCGGCCCCGAGCACATCATCGACGCGGTCAACCGCATCCGGGGTCCCTTCAACGTGTCGACGCCGGCCATGTACGCCGCCGTTGCCGCGATCGAGGACACAGCGCACCAGGCCATGTCGAAGCAGTTCACCGAGACCTGGCGCAACTGGCTCGCCGAGGAGATCGGCAAGCTCGGGCTGAAGGTGACGCCGAGCGTCGCCAATTTCGTGCTGATCCACTTCCCGACCGAGGGCAAGACCTCGGACGCAGCCGACGCCTTCCTCACCAAGCGCGGGCTGGTGCTGCGCGGCTTGAAGAACTACGGCCTGCCGCATTCGCTGCGCATGACCATCGGCACCGAGGAGGCCAACCGCCTCGTCGTCGAGGGCCTGCGCGACTTCATGGCCGGACGATGAGCGCGACCCCGCACTTCCAGCGCGTCGCGCTGATCGGCTTCGGCCTGATCGGGGGCTCGATCGCACGCGCCGCGAAGCTCCAGGGTCTGGCTTCCGAGATCGTCACCACCGCGCGCTCGGAGAAGACGCGCGCACGCGTGATGGAGCTCGGCATCGTCGATCAGGTCGTCGCGACCAATGCGGAAGCCGTGAAGGACGCCGATCTCGTCATCCTCTGCATTCCCGTCGGCGCCTGCGGCCCGGTGGCGCAGGAGATCTCCGCGCATCTCAAACCCGGCGCGATCATCTCCGACGTCGGCTCGGTCAAGGGCGCCATCGTCAGGGATATGGCGCCGCACCTGCCGGAAGGCGTCCATTTCGTGCCGGCGCATCCCGTCGCAGGCACCGAGCATTCGGGTCCCGATTCCGGCTTCGCCGAGCTCTTCATCAACCGCTGGTGCATCCTCACCCCGCCGGAAGGCGTTGATGCGGCTGCCACCGATCGCCTGCGCGCGTTCTGGGCGGCGATGGGTGCCAAGGTCGAGATCATGACGCCGGATCATCATGATCTCGTGCTCGCGATCACCAGCCATCTGCCGCATCTGATCGCCTACACCATCGTCGGCACCGCCGACGAGCTGGCGCAGGTGACGGAGTCAGAGGTCATCAAGTTCTCCGCCGGCGGCTTTCGCGACTTCACGCGCATCGCCGCCTCCGATCCGACGATGTGGCGCGACGTCTTCCTCGCCAACAAGGAAGCCGTGCTGGAGATGCTCGGCACCTTCACTGAGGATCTGGCAAAGCTCACCCGCGCAATCCGCCGCGGCGATGGCGAGGCGCTGTTCGACCACTTCACCCGCACCCGCGCCATCCGCCGCGGCATTGTCGAAATCGGCCAGGATTCGGCCGCGCCCGATTTCGGCCGGCCGCATGCGCAGCTCGGCAACAAGCCGTAGCACCGAAGTGGCCCGGATGGAGCGCAAGCGTAATCCGGGACTTCCGTCGCTTGAGGCAGGATTCCCGGATCGCGCTTCTCTCCATCCGGGCTACGAGCCTGCGTGGCTCCGTGACTAGAATGGGTAGTACCGGATCTGCGTCATGACGACGTTGTCGTCGGTCTTCGGCGCGCCGCCGACGCCGGCGAACGCGAACCGTTGCGTGTAGGAATATTGCAGGCCGGCTTTGAGCGTCCCGAAATTGCCTTGGTAGATGGTGTCGTAGATCCCGGCCGTGATCTGCCGAACCTCCCTGGTGTTGCCGTTGCAGGTCGCGCCCGCCGAGTTTTCGGTGAAGCAGCCGGTGTTGTTGTAGAGCGGATTGCCGTAGCCGAACGGCACCGTTCCAACATTGGCGAAATTCGCCTTGGCCTTTTCGAGGCCTGCATAGGAGTAGACATCGAGGCTGGGAGTCGCGTGCCAGATCAGGCCGACGGCGGCCGCCGTGATCGTCAGCGGGAGGATGGTGCCGTCCTGCGCCACCGCCGCGTCGGGGAACGGTGTTGCCGTGAAGCGGCCCAGCACGCCGTGCGAGCCATAGAGCTGAAGATCGAGGGTTTTCGGAATCAGCTCGGCGAAGATGTGTCCACCAAAGCTTCCTGTGTCGTAGGTGTGGTTGGCGTTGTTGAAGCGGTCGGACAACTGGCGGTAGAGCGCCCACCCCTCGACATGCAACTTATAAGGCCCGAGCCTTGGGTCCCAGGCGGCCTTGACCGTGACGTCGGGCACCTGATTCAGGCTGACATTGTTGAGGTTGTTGAAGAAGCTGCCGCCGGGACCGGTCAGATTGACCTGAAGGTTCGGGTTCAGCACGCCCTGCGGTCAGATGGCGGGTGTGCCGACGGCCCGGACATTGCCGCCGAAGAACGCTGTCTGGGCATTCTCGACCGACGCAGCCAGCTTGAACTCCGGTCCGATGTCCTGCCAGACGCGCAGCCCGGGCTGCCGTGCCGCAAGAAATCCCGGAACGGATTCGAAGTCGATCACGCCGGGCGCATCGACGCCGCGAGGATCGATGCCGGACTTGGTCGGCGCGTTCAGCGACCAGGATTGCCCGGCGAGGAAGTGAAGACCGAGATCGCTGCGGTCCAGTTCCAGGCTGAGCTGCCGCATGCGCGGATTGAAGGAGTTGGTCGCAACCGAGCTCGCCGTCTGAGCCGCACCTTCGAAATCGATCTCGCCATAACCCGCGAGGTGCGTATCGGCATCGGCATTGCCCTCGGCCAGCACCGAGAACCTGCTCTGGCGTGCCGAGAAGCGCGTTTCCGGGATGTTGAAGTTGCGGCTCTGCTGATAGGGTATGAAGTTGTAGACCGAGCCGGTATCGGAAGCGAGATTGCGCGAGCGCTAGATGCCGGTGAGATCGACCCAGCCACCGAAGGTCAACGTCACGCCCTTGTAGCAGACCTTGCCAGCCGCACATGGATCGGCGGCGAGCGCCTTGTAACTTGCTGGTAACTGAACGGCCTTCGCCTGCGCTTCAACCTGTCGCGTCTTGCGCGCCTCGGAGTCCACGCGCTGCTGGAGCTCCTTCAGGCTCGCCTTCAGCGACTGGATTTCGGTTGTGACATTGTCGTCGGCATGCGCCTGCCCTGAACAGGCAGCGAGAATACCCAGCATCAGTCCGCAATTGATGATCCGCACTTGAAGCTTCCTCCATTTGGGAAGCGGATTGGATTCCGCGCGCCATCTCCGGCGCATGCATGCTTCCCTGGTGTGGAGTGATTTGAATGCGGCTGCGGTTATTCGCGGCGCCGTGCATCTTCTGCATCACGTTTTCCTGACGATCCTGTTTGGAATATTTTCGTTGGCTGTCGATCCACACGCGCGACTGTCGCGATTGTCCAAGGCAACTTTTCAAGGCATCGTTCAAGGCAACGCGCATTAGGCCCGGCCGGGACATGACCGGGCCCAGTTCGCGACGGCCAAGTGGTGGATGGCGGCTATTTGCCCTTGGTCGCGCGCATCACCGTTGGGCGCGGTGATTTCGGCGAGGGGACGAAGGCCATCGTCTCCCGCGTCGTGGGATTCGAGACGTTGCGATCACCGTTCGGATGCATCGAGGCGTATGCTGCCGGCTCCTGCGACTGCCATTGCCACTGCGCGAACGCGGGCGTCGCGAGCGTGGTCGAGATGGCGATACCGGCAATGAACAGCCTGGACTTGATCACGATATCTCTCCTACCTGGGCGACCGCATCATCGTGCGGCCGACATGGAGAGAGAGCGGAGTTTGCGGCTCGGCATTCCCAGCCAGTCATCACGATCCGGCGAAGCGGCCGTGAGTTCAGCTCGTAACCCGCATGGAGGGAGTTACGACAGCTGAGGGCGATGGATGGGGAGAGGAGACTCTGAATCCATCCTACTGCTTCGCGCTACGACTAATCTTTCCCGGCTTGAACAGATCGAGGTCGATGGCCTGTCCCATCGCCCAGATATCCGGTGCGGTTGGGATGAAGCTTGTCGCCGGCGCCACCAGTCGTGCTTTCGGGAACGAACTCCGGCTTGAGGCCACCCGAGGCCGGATCGAGCGTCGCCCGATCAAAATCGATCACACCGTCGAATGTCCCCGAGCTACGGATGAATGCGTTGAGCGCCTTGCGCTTGTCATCCTGCTCGGGAAAACCATGTGCCGCGCTGGTGCTACCCAATGCCGAAACGACGGTGGCGCCGATGATCCGGGCTTGCGGCCATTTCGCACGTAGCCTCGCGACGCCATCCTTCATCGCGGCGATGACTTGGTCGGTGGTAAAATTGCCGTTCTTGCTGAAATCGTTGATACCTTCCAGCCAGATCAGGCTCGATATGCCGGACAGCGACAGCACGTCACGCTCGAGCCGCTGGCCCGAAGCGGGGCCGCCCGCGTACGGTTTGTCGGGACCATATTCGGCCGGGCCTGCGATTTGGTTGCCACCGATGCCGCCATTCACTACGGCAACCTTGTTGCCGTAGACCGCCTTCAGGCGACGCGACAGCACGTTGGGCCAGCGATCGTCGCCATTCATGGTTGAGGCGGTCCCGTCGGTAATCGAATCCCCAAACGCCATGATGGCGAAGGCATCGGCAGGCGCAGTCATCTCGATCGCATCGAGGAAGAACCATGACGCAGTCGCATAGGGGAAGGAAGCCTCGTCTTCGAGGGCGCCCTTCGCGCCGGCGCCGGGCGCACTGACATAGGAGGTGGTCAGCGCTTTGGCGTGCCAGGTCATCGGGCCGCTCTGGCCGGCGACATGAAAACTGACCGCAAGCCGGCGGCCGGCGAGGTCATCGGGCCGCTTTGCAAACGGCAGCGCGATCGCATCGCTCCAGACCGAATTCCCCGGCGACACCGTAACGGAAGCCGTGCCGGCGAACGTAACCGGAATGTTGGAGCCGCGGATCAACGCGGCACTGCCCGACTGCAGGCCGACGTAAACGCCGTCAAACGTGACGGGTTTGGTGCCGAAGGCGTTGCTGAGCCGGATGCGGGCCTGACGGCCCCAGATATCCGGCCGCACGATCAGGCGAAAGGTCTGGTCCCGCGCACCGGCCGCAGGCTCGGGAAACGCGAATTTCTGTTCGGGCTGGGCTGACGGATTGCCGACGGGGTATGGGCCCTGAACCGCGCCCGTCCAGGACACCACCCAATGTTCGCTATCCTTTGCGGTTGCGGTCTGAAGCGAGGCAACGAGCAGCGATGCTGCCACGAGACAATTCAACGCGCGCATTGTTTCCCCCGAACCCCAGATAATTTGGGCGCGGCCTTAGAGCCGTCAGTTGGTCTTCAATAGGGCGGCAGAACGCTACCTGTCCAGACGCACTGTCGCACTCCTCGCCCGACGCAGGAGAGGACCTCGCAGGTTGCGTCACCGGCGCCGACAAGAAGCTCTTCGCAGAAGCGATCTGTTCACAGTTTCGAACGCATCAGACGGACCGAGCTGTCCGCCCGGCAGGTTTATGAATTCACGACCTAATACAGCGGCGGGATCTGGCCGACCTTGACCGGGCCGAGCAGCACGGCGCCGTCGACGAACTTCAGCGGGAAGCTGCGAGCCTTCTTGCCTTCCAGCGTGCTCTCGGTGCCGATCGAATTGATGCCGGCGGCAACGCCTGCATTGGCGTTCTGCTTGATGACCTTGCCGAGGCCGGGAACGGCACGGTCGAGCGCACCGAACAGATTGTTGAGGTCCTGCGACTTCACGCCGGGCGCGACGCGATCGAGGGTCGCCTGCGGCACCCCCTCCTGCAGCATCTTCTCGATGCCGAGCGCGGGGATCACGCGCTCCAGGCCCGTCACGGTCATCTGCAATTCGCCATCGAGGCGGCCGTTTGCCGAGAGCCCGAGCGTGCCGGCCGCAACCGCGATCATCTCGCCCTGCTGGATGCGGGACTGCACGATCTCGATATGGCCGCCGGCGGCCTGGATCTCGCGGAAGCGCTGCGGCCACGGCTTTGGCGTGAGATCGGACAGTCCGGTGATCTTCGCCCGCGTGTCGGCCTCGAACGGCTCGGCGAGCAGCGGATGAACGCCCTGGACGCTGCCCTGCGCGATCTGGAGCACGGTCTCGATCACGGGATGATCGGACGGAGATCCATCCGCAAGGCGTCCATGCAGCTCGACCTGTTTTGCGCGCGCGAGCGGCACCTGCATGCTGCCGTCGACACGATTGACGGTCGGCTCCTCGAACACGATGGAAGCGCGCTCCGGCACGGCGGGCAGGCCGACCACACTGCTGCGACCCTTGCTCCAGTTCACCACGAAGGTGCTCTGCGTGACGCCGTCAGTGAGCGTCGCGGGTGCGGTAAATTCGGCGATGACGCGCTTGGGATCGTAGACTTGGGCGACGACCAGGATGTTGTCGAGCTTCGCCGTGAACGGCGTCTTGCTGGCGTTCTGCGACACCAGGGCGACGCTGGCGCCCGAACACCGGACCTCGAAGCGGAAGGGGAAGCCCGCGATCGAGCGCTTGGCGCAATCATAGACGCGGCCGGATTTGGCCTCCTGCGCGCGCCAGGCATCGGCGGCGATTTCGGCCTGCGACGCCGCATAGAACCAGAAGCAGCTCCACGCCACCGCGAGGATCAGGAGGATGACAGGGGCGATGAAAAGGCCCCAGCGGGAGCGCCGGCGTGCGGTAACGGTCATATCGGACATGCGGCGACCCTTTGACCCCTGATTTTGTCAAATGTAAGCGAGGTTGGCGTGCTCCGAAAGGCGGAGAATTCGCTTCGCTTGGGAGCGCGGTTCTGGTAGCCGTGCCCGAAATGTCGGAAATCACCCTCCCCTCCGTCACCACAGCCAAAGGCGACCTCTGGGTGTTCGGCTACGGCTCGCTGATGTGGCGGCCGGGTTTCGAATTCGAGGAGCGCGTCCCCGCGCGGCTGGTCGGCGAGCACCGCGCGCTCTGTGTCTATTCCTTCGTCCACCGTGGCACGCCGGAGAAGCCGGGTCTGGTGCTCGGCCTCGACCGCGGCGGCGCCTGCCGCGGCATCGCCTTCCGCGTCGCCGAAAAGAACCGCGCCGACGTCGTCGCCTATCTGCGCGCGCGCGAGCAGGTGACGTCGGTCTATCGCGAAGTCATGCGCTCGGTGTGGCTGGAGAACGATGCGCGGCAGCGCGTCTCCGCGCTCGCCTATGTCGTCGACCGCGGCCATGTGCAATATGCCGGTCGGCTGTCGCTCACCGACCAGCATCGCCACGTGCTCCAGGGCCACGGCCAGTCCGGCGCCAACCGCGACTACGTGACTGCGACGGCGAAGGCGATCGAGGCCGAAGGCTTTCGCGATGCGCAGCTGCATCAGCTTGCCATGATGCTGCATGGTGATGCGCATTCTCCGCACGCGCCGGCTCCGGCGGACGATCGGGAAAACCGCTAGCTCTCCAACGGCGCATAGCTCGGCGCCGAGCCGATCAGCTGCTCCTGCTCCTTGCGGCCCGCTTCGACGAGGCGACCGGTCGCGTCTTCGATCACCGTTTGCACACGGGAGAGATACTCGTCCTTGGGCAAGCCCGGCGGCAGCGGATCGAGGAATTCCACCACCAGCGTGCCGGGATAGCGCATGAAGGTGCGGCGCGGCCAGAACAGGCCGGAATTGAGCGCGATCGGCAGGCACGGCGCGCCGCAGGACGAATAGATCTGCGCGAAGCCGCTCTTGTAGTCCGGTGGCGCGCCCGGGGCGCGGCGCGTGCCTTCGGGAAAGATCACGAGCTGCCCGCCGCTGCGCACCGCCTCCCGCGCCCGCCGCGTCATGTCCAGCAGCGCCTTGACGCCGGCATTGCGGTCGATCGCGATCATCCCGGTCTTGACCAGGAACTGGCCGAACACCGGGATCTGCATGAGCTGACGCTTGAGGATGAAAATCGGACGGTCGAAGAAGCCCGGCAAGACGAACGTCTCCCAGAACGACTGGTGCTTCGCCACAACGACCAATGGTCCCCTCGGGATCTTTTCGAGGCCGCGGAATTCCACCTTGATGTTGCAGACAGCCCGCATCAGAAACAGCGTCGCCTTTGCCCACCATTGCGCGACCGTGAGCATGGCGCGCGGCGGCAATGCGAAGGTCGGCAGCGCCACGATCGCGAGGCACACCAGCACGGTGTAGAACAGCACGTTGAACACGAGCGATCGCAGGAAAATCAAGAACATCGAGGATCCGATCAATTGCCGATCAGTTGCCGATCAATTGGCCTGTGCGGTGGCGGGCCGCTTCGCCTGCAGCCCGGAAGGCTGCTCCGACATCTCGGGCGAAAGGTCAATCCCGAAATCCTCCAGCCGCACCCTGACCTCCGCCGCGATATACTTGATATATTCCGACAGCAGCAGCCGCAAAGTGGACGCCGAGGTCCACCACGGCTCGTCGCGCCATTTGTCGCCGACCACCACGAACGGGATCAGTGTCGCCTCCGGCATCGCATGCGAGAATTCCACCAGCGCGCGCGGCATATGATAGTTCGAGGTGACCACGATCAGCGATTTGAAGCCGCGTCCCGCGGCCCAGCGCCGCGCTTCCGCGGCATTGCCGCGGGTCGAGACCGCGGTGCGGTCGAGATCGACGCAGCAACGCATAAAAGACTGGTTCTCCGGCAGCGTCCGGGAGATGTCGCTCGCCGTCGAGGTCGGGTGTACGCCGGAGATCAGGAGCCTCCTGCCGTAGCCGGCAGCGAGCAGCTCCATCGCATCCGACACCCGCGAGGAGCCGCCGGTGAGCACCACGATGCCGTCCGCCTTGCGGTCCGGCGCGATCTCGGCGCCGCGCAATTGCGACAGAAACGCAATAAAGCCCGCCGCCGCGCCGACGAAGGCGAGCGCAATCGTCGACATCACGGCCGCGCGCAGCCACCCGCGCGGCAGTTTCGGCGATCGATCGGCGGTCGGCGCGCTCATGCGATGTCGGTGATCCCTTCCCAGAGGTGATTTTAGGACGTTTTGAGGCGAAGTGGAGTCCGGTTTGTCGGCCTCAAACTATGTGGCGAAGCGCTGGGGCCGCGAACCAGACTTCCCCTCTCCCCTTGTGGGAGAGGGTGGCTCGCCGCGATAGCGGCGAGACGGGTGAGGGGTATGTCTCCGCGAACTCGCCTCGACGTTCGTGCACGTGGATAGAACCCCTCATCCGGCGCTTCGCGCCACCTTCTCCCACAAGGGGAGAAGGAAGAAAACCATCTCAATCGACATCATTCAGCGTCGCGAACAGCGTCTGGCGCGAGGCGACCGCGGTGATGGCGCCGATCAGCACGGCCTGCACCGCGAGCACGATGTAGCCGGATGGCCGCAGCGAGAAGGTGCCGAGCAGCGCGGCGAACTGGTCGCCGACGGGAGTACCCGAAAACCAGCCTGCAATCGACTCGGAGAAGCCGAACACCAGCATGGCGGCGCCGCCGCCGATCACGCCGCCCTCCAGCCCCAGCCTGAGGAAATGACGCAGGAAGCGGTTGGCGATGTAGCGGTCGCCGGCGCCGACGAAATGCAGCACCTCGACGATCGGACGGTTCGCCGCCATGGCGCCGCGGGTTGCGAACGACACCGAGATGATGGTGGCGACGATGACGAGCGCGAGGATGCCGAGACCGGCGAGCACGGTGGCGTTGGTCATCGAGCGCATGCGCTCGATCCAGGCGCGGTGATCGTCGACGCTGGCGCTTGGCGCCACCTGGGTCACGCGGGCGCGCAAGGCGCCGAGATCGAGCGCCGTGCCGGGCTGCACGCGCGCGATGATCATGCGCGGGACCGGCAGATCGTCCATCGACAGCCCGGTGCCGAGCCAGGGCTCGAGTAGCTTGCCGCTCTCGTCCTTCGTGAACGGCTTGACCTCGACGATGCCGGCTTGCGCGCGCATGGCCTCGGTCACCGCCGCGGTGTCGCGTTCGAGATCGCGGCCCGTCTGCGGCCGGACCTGAATGGTGATCTCGCTCGCGACATCCGACTGCCATTCGGCGGCGGAGGCGCTCACCAGCAGCACCGTGCCGGTCGTCATCGAGGCCAGGAAGGTCATGATGGCGACAACGGCGACCAGCGCGCGGCCGTGGATCGAGGCGCGCGGCACGATCGGCGACATATTGCGCGCCCGGGCCGGAAGCGGCGGCCCCTCCTGCCCGAGATCGACCAGCACGCCGCGCTCGTCGGGCCTATTCATAGACGTGCAGCCGTCCCTGGTGCAGCACGAAGCGTCGCGCCTCGTACTGGTCCATCAGGGCGATATCGTGGGTGGCGATGATGACGGCGGTGCCTGACTTGTTGAGCTCGATGAACAGCCGCAGCAGGCGGCGGCCGAGCGTCGGATCGACGCTGCCGGTTGGCTCGTCGGCCAGCAGCAGCTGCGGCCGCGAGATCACGGCGCGCGCGATTGCCGCGCGCTGCTTTTCGCCGCCGGACAGGATCGGCGGCAGCGCGTCCATGCGCTCGCCGAGCCCAACCCATTTCAGGAGATCGATGACCTCCTTGCGGTAGCTCGATTCGCTGCGGCCCATCACGCGGAACGGCAGCGCCACGTTTTCATAGGTCGTCATGTGATCGAGCAGGCGGAAATCCTGGAGCACGATGCCGATGCGCTTGCGCAAGTCTGCGATCTCGTCCTTGCCGAGCTGCGAGATGTCGTGACCGAACAAGTTGACGAGCCCCCGCGTCGGGCGATGCGAGAGGAACAACAGGCGCAGCAACGAGGTCTTGCCGGCGCCGGACGGGCCGGTGAGGAACTGGAAGGAATGCGCCGGGATCTGGAAGTTGAGGTCGCGCAGGACCTCGGGCCCCAGGCCGTAACGCAATCCGACATTTTCGAACCGAACCAAGCTCAGCTCCGTTCGAGAGAGGCCGCGGGCCGCACGGCTGTGCTCCGCCACACGCGATCCGCGGGTTTTGCGGCCGTTATGGTTTCCGGTTCGTTAACGGTCGTCCTGTAGCATAATTGGTAGCATCTTTCCGTCTCGGTTCTCCACGACCGTGTCACGGTCAAGACTTGTCCATGCATCAAGGCTCGTCCATGCATATCGTCTGCCCTCATTGTACGACATCCTACGCCATCAAGCCCGCGAGCCTTGGGGCGAACGGCCGGACCGTGCGCTGTTCCCGTTGCAAGGAAACGTGGGTCGCCCATGCCGAGGATGCCATCGAGGAGGCATCTGTGCCGGCCATGGCCGCGGCCAGCCGGGCCGACGACCAGGCCGATCTCGCCGAGCAATGGAACTCCTATGCCCAGGACGACGGAGCCGCTGACGCGCCTGTCGTTGACAGCCCCTCGATCGCCAGCGACTGGCCGGACCAGGAAGCCGCCGACACCGAGGACGAATGGTCCGCGGCCGCCCGATCCGTTGAGGAGGAAGTCGGCGGCGAACAGCACCAGTCCTGGTTCCGTGGCCTGTTCGGCCGTCGCCGCGGCGCGCGAGTGCGCCGTCCGGAGGCCACGGCGGCCCCGCGAAAATCCCATTTCGGCCTGCCGACCGCCTGCGCCGCCATGGGCGCGCTGGTCCTGGCGCTGGTGATCTGGCGCGGCGACATGGTGCGGCTGCTGCCGCAGACGGCAGCCTTCTACAGGATGGTTGGCCTCGAAGTTAACCTGCGCGCACTCGCCTTCAAGGACGTCAAGCTCTCCAGCGAGACAGTAGACGGTAAGCAGGTGCTGGTGATCGAGGGCGTGATCGTGGGACAGGGCAAGAAGCCGCTCGACATTCCCCGCTTGCGCTTCGCAGTGCGCGACGCGCAAGGCGCGGAAATCTACGCCTGGAACGCCGTTCTGGAACAGACCGTGCTACAGCCCGGCGAGCGCGCCTTCTTCCGCTCGCGCCTGGCCTCGCCGCCGCCGGAGGGCCGCAATATCGACGTTCGCTTCTTCAACCGGCGCGACATCGCCGGCGGCAGCGTATAATCGATTTCGCAGGTCTCGCAGGCAAAGTTGGTGGTGAGATTGATCCCAAGGTTGGTCTCATGTCCAAGATCCTGATCGCCGACGACGAGGATTCGATGCGCCAGCTGGTGGCGCGCGCCATCGCCATGGACGGCCACGAGATCGTCACCGCGCAAGACGGCGCCGAGGCGCTGGAGATCCTCACGCGCGCGGACGGCAGGTTCGACCTGCTGCTCACCGACATCCAGATGCCGGTGATGGACGGCATCGCGCTGGCGCTTTCCGTCGCACGCGATTTCCCCGATTTGACCATTCTGCTGATGACCGGCTTTGCCGACCAGCGCGAGCGCGCCTCGAACCTCAATGCGCTGGTGCATGACGTCGTGACCAAGCCGTTCTCGGTCGCCGACATCCGCACGGCGGTGGCGGACGCGCTGGCGGCGAAGAAGGGATAGCGGCGTCGGGGCGCCACGTATTCCGCTGTCATGCCCCGGCTTGACCGGGGCATCCAGTACGCCGCAGCCTCTCGATTGAATCACAACCGTGTCGGAGTACTGGATCGCCCGGTCAAGCCGGGCAATGACAGAGAACTCAAAAATCCTTCAGCAGCCGCTCGATGTAATCGAGCTCGATCTGCGGGCGCGAGCTGTCCCCCAAGCGGCGGCGGAGCTCCTCGAGGATGCGGCGGACGCGCTGGGCGTCGATCTCGCCGGGGATCTTGACCGTGTAGTCGTCGCTCAGATCGCGGCCGTGAAGTGGGCGACCGAGCGGATCGGTCTGATTGCCGCCGCTCTGCTGACGGCCGGGCCGGTTGCCGGGGCCATCGCCCTGCCCGTCGCCATCGCCCTGCTGCATCGCCTCGGCCATCTTCTGCGCGCCCTTGCGCAAGGCCTCGAGAGCTTTCCCCTGCGAGTCCACGGCACCATCCGAATTGCCTTCGCCGAGCTGCGAGCCGGCATCGCCCATGGCCCCGTCGGCGGCGTCCAGACTGCCGTCGTCATCGCCCTGGTCACCGTCCTGATCGCCATCCTGGCCCGGCTGTCCCTGCTCGCCCTGCTGACCCTTTTGCCCCTTCTGGCCCTGGCTCTTCTGGCCCTTTTGCCCCTTCTGCGTGAGGCCGCGCTTGGCGAGCTCGTCCTGCAGCTTCTTCAGGCGGTCGCGCAGCGACTGCTGATCCTGCTGGAGATCCGACATCGACTGGTCGCCCTGCTGCTTGCCGCGCGAGCGCTCACGCCGGGAATCCTGCCCCTGCTTGAAAGTCTTGTCGCGCAATTGCTGCTGCTTGCGGATCATGTCGCTGAGCTCGTTGAGCGCCTGCTCCATGTCGCTGTCGCCGGATTGCCCGGGCTGCGCCATCTGGAGGTTTTCCATGATCTGCGCGAGCTGCTCGAGCAGGCGCTGGGCCGCCTCGCGATTGCCTTCCTTCGCGGCCTTCTCGATCTGCTTCAACAGCTCGTCGAGATCGCGTTGCGTGATGACGGAACGATCGCGATTGGAGGATTGGCTCTTTTCCGTCGCGCGCTTGTAGTCCTCGAGCTTCTGAATCGCATCGGATTGATTGTTCAGGCTCCGTCCGGACTCCTTTTGCCTGAGGCTGTCGCCGGACTCCTGCATCGCCTTTTCCGCGCTATCGAGCAGCGCATCGGGATCCTGGTCCTGCTGGGCCGAGACGGCAGCGGGGAAGCCTCCCAGGAGGAGGGCAAGACAGGCGATCGAGATCGCCTTCACGACTGGCACGCGCGCTAGCTTCCGCATTTCCGGTCCCGCGTAAACTGATTGGCGCCGTCCTCGCCCCCCTTCGCCCGGCTGTTCGCCGACTTCCGATAGGCCTGCAGCTGCTGGCGCAAGACGTCCTGCTGCTGCGCCAGCTCTTCGAGCTGCTCGGGCTTGGCATGCTGGGTCTTCTGTCGCAGCTCGACCGCCTTGTCGAGGATGAGCTGAACCTCTGCCGGGAAAGGCTGCCGGGGTCCAAGCGGATTCTGCTCGGCGCGCCGGGCGAGATCGCGCACCTTGCCGGCCATCGCCTCGCGAAGCTTTTGCGTCAGCGCTTTGATCTCGTCCTCGCTGGCGCCGCGTTCCAGCGCCCGCTTGAGCGCGTCCTGAGCCGAGCGCAGCGCGGCGTTGACGCTGCCGGCGACACCGTCGTCCTCGATGGTGACCGCGAACGCCCACATGCTTCCCACTACATCGCGCAGCGCGTCGTCGGTGCGGGCGGCTTCCAGCTGCAGCGCCAGACTGCGCAGGCCGAGATAGCAGCCCGCATCCGGCGTGAACAATTCGGGTGCGATCATCAGCGCGTCGAGCGCGGCGTAGACATCCGAATTCTTGTTGGCGTCGAGCGCCAGGATGCGGCGCTGCTCGACCAGCGCGCGCGCGAGCAAGTTGGTGAACAGCCGCTCGGGCAGGCGCATGTTGAAGGGCTCGCTCTTGGCCTCGTTGCCGGCCTCGTCCTTGGCGGTGAGGGTCAGCGTGACATCGGCACCGGCATAGGGATCCTCGCTGAGGTCCTTCACCGTCTGACCGACGCCGTTGCGGGTGCGCGCATTCGGCAGCACGAGCGGGAATTGCGGCGGCTGGAATAGCGGCCGCGCGGCGGCCTTGGTGTCGGCCTCCTTGCTGCCATCCTTGACACCATCTTTGGTATCGGCGGCACGCAGGCCGATTTGCGCATCGGCGCCGGTG
This sequence comes from Bradyrhizobium sp. Kon56, assembly GCF_055807635.1. NCBI lineage: Bacteria > Pseudomonadati > Pseudomonadota > Alphaproteobacteria > Hyphomicrobiales > Nitrobacteraceae > Bradyrhizobium > Bradyrhizobium sp. Kon56. The sequence goes on from NZ_JBVVOU010000003.1 coordinate 273,550, forward strand.
ACGCCGTAATCGTCCTCGATCTTGTAGGTGAGCTGGAGTCCGCCACGGGCCTGGCGCTCGGGATCCTTGGCCAGCGCGATCGTCGGCGCGCGGTCCGGCGTTGCCGCAAACGCCCATTGCGGCTGGCCGGAGGGCGCGCGGACATGCGCGGTGCCGTCGCCGCTGATGGCAAAATGCTTCTCGTTGGTGCCCTTGGGCGCGGCTTCGGTGGGCGCTACTTCCTTGAGGCCGCCGGAGACGACAACATCAAGGCTGCCGCCGGAGGAGCGAACGATCAGGGTCGAGCCGGCGGGAACGGCAAGCGGACCGCTGGCCGGCAGCGCGGCGGCCTCCTTGTTCGCGGCCGACAGAATGACCGGCGGCTTGCCGGTGTAGAGCGGCGGCGTGACCCAGGCATCGACGCGAACATTCGTCGGGGCCAGCACGCCGTTCCAGTGGAAGGCGGCCCCGAGCCGCATCGCACGCTCGTCGCCGGCAGCGAAGAAGGTCGCAACCAGCATCACCATGACCGGCGCGCGCAGCGCCCAGGGATCATGCAGAGCGAGCCGGGGCTTCGGCAGACCGGCGCGGATGCGCTTGATCGAAGCCAGCGTGCGCTCACGCTGCGCCCGCCACAAGGCCTGCGCAACCGGGTCCTGCGAGCTCAGCGTGTCCGTCAGCGTGGTGGCCGGCCGGTGACGGATGCCGGAGTCGCGGTCGAGTCGGGCCAGCGCCTCCTCGCGGCTCGGCCAGCGGAAGCGACTCAACGGGAACAGGGTGACAATCGCGACGCCGGCGAAAACGACGAGACCGATGGCGCGGGCAATGGACGGCAGCGCCAGCCAGAGGCCGGCCCAGGACACCACCAGGAACAGACCGACGACGGTGAGGAGCCGCGCCAAATTTGGCCAGGCACGCTCCCACGCGATGGCATAAGTGGCCCGCTGCAGGGCTTGCGCCAGCTTCAGCCGCGACAGAGCGTCGCCATCGCGGATCGGGTCTGACGGGTCGGGGGTGACGCCGTTCAATCAACTCTCCAGGTTGCCCGGTAGAGAAGCGTACCACAACGGCAGCACTGAGGCATCCGTTCCTGTACGGGAGACACCCCTTTTCCCGCATAACACGAGGACGTGACTGGCCCGCCGCAACCCCGTAATTTCCGCGCCGACAGCCAAGGAAAACGAAGGAAACACCATGGACAAGAAGATGCACGACAAGGGCCTGGAAGTCCGCAAAGCAGTGTTGGGCGAGGCCTATGTCAACAACGCCCTGAAGACCGTCGACGACTTCAACCGTCCGTTCCAGGAGATGCTCAACGAATATTGCTGGGGCACGGTGTGGGGCCGCGAGGAGCTGCCGCGCAAGACCCGCAGCATGCTCAACATCGCGATGATCGCGATCCTCAATCGTCAGCACGAATTCCGCGCGCATCTGAAGGGTGCACTCACCAACGGCGTCAGCCGCGACGAGATCCGCGAGATCCTGATGCAGGTCGCAATCTATGGCGGCATGCCGGCCGCGGTTGACAGTTTTCGAATCGCGCGCGAGGTGTTCGCGGAGATCGACGGCAAGGCGTGAGGGGTGCCTGCGTGAAGGACGGGGACGCGACGTCCCCATGTCGTCCTGGCGAAAGCCGGACCCATAGCCACTGGCAGGTGTGGTTACGGGCACTCGGAGTTGCCACTTCGCGCCAAAACGTCTCCCTGGGGTAATGGGTCCTGGCTTTCGCCAGGAAGACACCGAGGATGGATACGGGCCGATCAACAACAACGAATAATCACCACAAGGAAACACCATGGACATCGGATTCATCGGCCTCGGAAATATGGGTTTCCCGATGGCACGGCGGCTGATCGAGGCCGGCCACCGGCTCGTCGTATTCGACACGCGCCAGGAGGTCGTCGACAAGCTGGTGGCGCGCGGCGCCACTGCGGCGACGTCGCCGAAGGACGTCGCCGACCAGGTCGAGACCGTCATGGCGAGCCTGCCTTCGCTGCAGGCTTCGCTCGCGGTTGCGACGGGGCCGAACGGCGTGATCGAGGGAAGCCGCGTCAAACGCTTCGTCGATCTCTCCACCGTCGGCTCAGCGATGGCGGTGAAGATTCACGGCCTGCTCGCCAAGCATGACATCGTGCAGATCGATTGCCCAGTTTCCGGCGGCGTCGGCGGCGCCGAGAAAGGCACTCTCGCGGTAATGGTCTCGGGGCCGAAGACCGAGTTCGAGCTGCTCAAGCCCGCGCTCGACGTCATCGGGAAAGTGTTCTTCATTGGCGAGAAGCCCGGCGCGGCGCAGACCATGAAGCTCGCCAACAACTTCTTGTCGGCCACCGCGATCGTGGCGACCTCGGAAGCGGTGGTGATGGGCGTCAAGGCGGGGCTCGATCCCGCCGTGATGATCGACGTCATCAATGCCGGCTCCGGCATGAACACCGCGAGCCGCGACAAGTTTCCGCGCTCGGTGCTGCCGCGCAGCTTCGACTTCGGCTTCGCCACGGGATTGATGGTGAAGGACGTGCGGCTGGCGCTGGAGGAGATGAAGCAGCTCGGCCTGTCGATGGAAGTCGCGGAGGCGGTCTGCCGGTTGTGGGAGACGGTCATCAGCACGGAAGGCGCCGAGTCCGACTTCACCGCGGCGATCAAGCCGATCGAGAAGAGGGCGGGCGTTGTGGTGGGCGGCAGGCCACCCGGCTAGCGCCAACACGACAGCGCAGCGCCGACGACCGGCGCTGCGCTGTCCTCCTTGGATCGATCTGCTACGAGCGGCGTCTGCCAAGTTCCGGAAGGTCGATCGGCTGCTCCAGTTGCAGGGAGGCCGAGCCCCCGCTGCATTTGATATACTTCTCGTCGCACCTGCGCATGCACCGTCTCTCGCTCGAGCATTTCGCATAGGTATTGTTGCAGCTGACCCACGTAATGTCGCACCGTGTGACCCGGGCCGACGCGACGCCGGAGAGTCCGAGCACGAAGGCCACGCTGCAAGCTACGAAAAGCATGCGAAGCAGGCCGGCGCCGGCGAGTGAATCGTTCATTCGATCTCCTGTGTTGGCCGGGCACGTCTGCGCCTGCGGCCGGGTTTTTGACGAAGACGCAGTTCAAGCCTTGGCGAGATAGGGGATCGTGCCGGCCAAGTCCGTATCGTCGATCAACTGGAAGCGGCTCTCGCTGCCGCCCCTGCGCGCTGCCGCGAATCGGCCGTAGGCGGGATCAGTAACGAAGGACTCCGCCGCTTTCGCCGTGGGAAAAGACATGATCGCGATCAGCGATGTGTCGAGAGGGGCACCTTCAAGAGTTTTCACATTGCCGCTGCGGGAAAGATACTTGCCGCCATGCTTGTGCACCAGCTCGTGGACGGACGCGGCGTAGTCCGGCACCCACTTTCCGTCAGTCACTTTGATGTCCGCGATCAGATACGCTGTCATGTCGTGTCTCCTGGCTCGAGTTCAGCTCCGCGTTGAAGGGCGGGCATCACTTGGTGCCAGAACACGGCGCGGACTTGCCAGTACGGGAACTGTAGCGGGGCGATACAAATACTGAATTGCGCCGCCCTGGATCAGCTCGCCAGCTTGCGTTCCTTGGCGAACGGGCTAAGGCCGAGCCAACTTTGCATGGCCGCGGCAAGCTGCCGATCGCCGGTGAGTAGCATCCGCCGGCTTGCGGCGGCCGCCCGCACGGAATCGAGTCCCATCCAGATCGCCGTCATGGTGCGCAGATCAACCGACACGTAAAGGTCAACGTCGAAACCGGGATCAATCGAGCAGAGGTCGACACTGTCGTCGGGATCGACGATCAGCCACCACAATCGCTGCGTCGAAGGTAATTCCGGATACGCGAACTGCAGCACGCTGCGGCGGGTCGGCATCGGCGTCGTGTTCAAATTCCGCCGCATGTCCCACATCAACAGCTGGACATCGAGATGCTGAAGCGACAGATCCGACTCGATGCGGCGCTGGCCCCAGATGCCGAACGCCTCGACGATGGGGCCGAGTTCGCGTCCGGAAGCGGTCAGCTGATACTCGATCACGCCGCGCTCGGAAGCCGACGGCTGGCGGATGATGATGCCTGCAGCTTCGAGTTCCTTGAGGCGCTGGGAAAGCAGCGCAGGCGACATGCGGGGAACGCCGCGGCGCAACTCGTTGAACCGGGTCGAGCCGGCGACGAGTTCACGTAGCAGCACGACGGTCCAGCGCGTGCACAATATCTCGGCCGCCATCGCGACCGGACAGAACTGCCTGTAGCTGCCGATGGTCATGCGCGCCTCCGTGACAAGCGAAGGCGCAACCTTAGGGCCGCGGCGCGCGGCTTCCTAGTTCAGTTTCTGTATCAGCAGCGATTCATTCTCTGAACTGGCCGCGGACCGTGGTGAGCGTCTATTCGACCGGCATTGGCAAGCCGGCCGCCGCAATCGCGGCCCGCCGGACACAGGAGATCACAATGAAGAAATACGATTCAACGGCTTCCAGATTGCTCGTTTCGGTTCGCAGCGCCGCGATTTGCACCCTCGGCCTGGGCGTCGGCGTCATGCCGGCGTCCGCCGCCAATCTGACGAGGAGCATCGAGGTCAGCAGTGCTGCGGCCGAGGTGTGGTCCGTCATCGGGCCGTTCTGCGCGATCAAGGATTGGCTGCCGCCGGTGGGGCAGTGCATTGCGGACGGCAAGTCGCCGCCAACCCGGACGCTCGTCACCAGGGACGGCAAGGCCTCGTTCGTGGAGACGCAGACTGCGCGGAACGACAAAGACTACAGCTATTCCTACGCGTTCCTGTCGAGCCCACTGCCGGTGAGCCAGTACAAGTCGACCATCAAGGTCACGGCAACGGGTGAAGGCGCATCGGTGGTGACATGGACCGGCATCTACACGCCCGACCCGGGGCGGGAGAAGGAAGCGGTCGATGCCCTCGGCGGCGTCTATGATTCCGGCCTCGCCGCAATCAGGGACCGGTTCAAGAAGTAGGGTCAATGCAGCGATGGGCGCAGCGCTAGCTGCGCTCATCGTGGACAATCACAGCCTCACAGCCACGGCGCCGGCGTATCCATCGCGATCAATTGCTCGACCTCGATGCGCGGACGCACGACCGCGTACTGGTCGCCCTTCACCAGCACTTCGGGCACCAGCGGCCGCGTATTGTAGGTGCCGGCCTGCACGGCGCCGTAGGCGCCGGCGGTCATGATGGCGATGAGGTCGCCGGGCTTTGGCGTCGGTAGCGTGCGATCGAGTGCGAGATAGTCGCCGGTCTCGCAGACCGGGCCGACGACGTCGGCCATGATGGTCGCGGCCCCCGTCGCAGGCTGCGTCACCGGCAGAATGTCGTGATGGGCCTCGTACAGCGTCGGGCGGATCAGATCGTTCATGGCGGCGTCGATGATGACGAAATTCTTGCCGTCGCCGTGCTTCACATAGATCACCTTGGCGACCAGGATGCCGGCATTGCCGACGATCATGCGGCCCGGTTCGAACATCAGCGTGCAGCCGAGATTGTGGCTGACGCGCTTGACCATCGCGGCATAGGCGTCGGGCGCCGGCGGCGCCTCGCGGTCCATGTAATAGGGAATGCCGAGACCGCCGCCGAAATCGACATGCGAGATGTTGTGGCCGTCGGCACGCAGCGTCTGCACGAATTCGGAGAGGATGCGGAACGCGATCTCCATCTTGGAGAGGTCAGTGATCTGGCTGCCGATATGCACGTCGGTGCCTGTGACCTCGATGCCCGGCAGCTTCGCGGCGCGGGCATAGACCTCGCGGGCATGCGCGATCGGGATGCCGAACTTGTTCTCGGACTTGCCGGTCGAAATCTTCGCATGCGTGCCGGCATCGACGTCAGGATTGACACGGATCGAGATCCGCGCGGTCTTCCCGGTCTCGGTCGCAAGGCGCGACAGCAGCTCGAGCTCGGGCTCGGATTCGACATTGAGGCAGAGGATGTCGGCCGCCAGCGCAGCGCGCAGCTCGGCTTCCGTCTTGCCGACGCCGGAGAACAGGATCTTGCTTGCTGGAATGCCGGCGGCCAGCGCGCGCTTCAATTCGCCGCCGGACACCACGTCCGCGCCGGCGCCGAGCCTGGCCAGCGTGCGCAGCACCGACTGGTTGGAATTTGCCTTCATGGCGTAGCAGACCAGCACCTTCTCGCCCGCGAAGGCGTCGGTGAAAACGCGATAGTGCCGCTCGAGCGTCGCGGTCGAATAGCAATAGAACGGCGTGCCGACGGTTGCAGCCAGCTCGGACAGGTTCACCGCCTCGGCGTGCAGCACGCCGTTGCGATAGTCAAAATGATTCATGGCGTTGGCTCAGTTGCCCCAGCCTATCGGCTGGGTCTTTCGTCCAGGAGCGGGTCGAGGATAAACGGTTTCTTCCTGCCCTTGGTCGCCGCCGGTGCGGCGTCCGCGCCATAGGTGGGGTTGAACACGCTCGGCGTCTTCTGGGCTTCGGTCTCGGTATCGGTCGGCGGCGCGACGTTGGCCGTTGACGCGCTGGAGGCGGTCGGCGGCAGATCCAGCGGGCCCTTGCGGCCACAGCCGGCAAGCGCGAGCGCCGTCAGGCTCAAGACAATGATGGCCCACCCCGAGCCGGCCGGGCGAAACTTTGACGTCACGACGAAATCCCCACTACGCGCGGCGCACCATACAGAGATTGGCGCGCTCTGGCGAGACCCGGATGACCATGAAACATAAGCGAAATTTTGCCCCTCAGCCCAATTTTCGCTCTTTTTCCAGCCGCTTCAGCCAGGCCTTGGCCTGCGATGCCACGTTCTTCGGCGCGGTACCGCCGAAACTGGTCCGGCTCTTCACCGACGATTCGACCGAGAGCACGCCAAGCACGTCTTTCGTGATCTTCGCTTCGATTGCCTGCATCTCCCTCAGCGGCAGCTCGTGCAGCGCCACGCCGCCCTCGGCGGCTTTCGCGACGATGCGGCCGGTGACGTGATGGGCCTCGCGGAACGGCATCTTCAGCGTCCGCACCAGCCAGTCGGCAAGATCGGTCGCGGTGGCGTAGCCCTCGCCTGCAGCAAGCTTCATCTTCGCTTCATCAGGCACGAGATCTCGGACCATGCCGGTCATGGCGCGGATCGCGAGCGACAGCGCGGCGAAGCCTTCCATGGCGCCCTGCTTGTCCTCTTGCATGTCCTTTTGATAGGCGAGCGGCAGGCCCTTCATGACGATCAGCAGCCCATTGAGCGCGCCGATGACGCGGCCGGTCTTGGCGCGCACCAGCTCGGCGGCGTCAGGATTGCGCTTCTGCGGCATGATCGAGGATCCCGTGGTGAACTTGTCGCTGAGGCGGATCATGCCGACCAGCGGCGAGGTCCAGATCACGATCTCCTCGGCAAAGCGCGACATGTGCACGGCGCAGATCGAGGCCGCCGACAGCGTCTCCAGCACGAAGTCGCGATCGGAGACCGCATCGAGCGAGTTCGCCATCGGACGGTCAAAACCGAGCGCCTTCGCCGTGGCGTGACGGTCGATCGGGAACGAGGTACCGGCGAGCGCTGCAGCTCCGAGCGGGGACTCATTCAGCCGCTTGCGCGCGTCCTGGAAACGGCCGCGATCGCGCGCGGCCATCTCGACATAGGCGAGCAGATGGTGGCCGAAGGTCACCGGCTGCGCGGTCTGCAGATGCGTGAAGCCCGGCATGACCGTTCCGGCGTGCTCCAGCGCGCGCTCGACCAGCGCCTGCTGGAACGCGGCGAGCGAGGCGTCGGTCTCATCGAGGACATCGCGGACATAGAGACGGAAATCGGTCGCGACCTGGTCGTTACGCGAGCGCGCGGTGTGCAAGCGGCCGGCGGCAGGGCCGATCAGCTCGGACAGGCGGCTCTCGACATTCATGTGAATGTCCTCGAGCGCGCGCTTGAATTCGAAGGCGCCCTTGCCGATCTCTGACAAAATCGTGTCTAGACCCTTGCCGATATTTTTCGCATCAGAGTCCGTGATGATGCCCTGCGCGGCCAGCATCGCGGCGTGGGCCTTGGACGCGGCAATGTCCTGGGCAAAGAGGTGACGATCGACGTCGATGGAGACGTTGATCTCTTCCATGATCTCGTCGGGACGTTCCGAGAACCGGCCGCCCCACATCTTGTTGCTCATGATCCCCTGCTCACGCCTTGCCTGTGGCCGCCGCACGTTTGCTGACGGCTGCCAGCCGTATTAAGAGGCCTCTGATAGCCATATCTGCGACCGGATGACAAACGATATGCTCGACCCCAACGACAGGCTCGACCAAAGGACAGCACGGTCGGCCACGCGCCGTATCCCCGTGGTCATCGCCACCGTGGTGGTCGGGGGCCTGGCTGGCTTTGCCGCGCTGTACGGGCTGGGCCTGGGCCGGGCCCCCTCCGGCGATCCCGCCTGCCGGGCCGCGGTGAACACCGCACAGAAGATCGCGCCGCTTGCCCATGGCGAGGTGGCGGCGCTGACCATGGCGACCGCACCGCTAAAGCTGCCGGACCTGGCCTTCGAGGACGCCGACGGCAGGCCGAAGAAGCTGTCGGATTTCCGCGGCAAGACGCTGCTGGTGAACCTCTGGGCCACCTGGTGCGTGCCCTGCCGCAAGGAAATGCCGGCGTTGGACGAGCTCCAGGGCAAACTTTCGGGCCCGAATTTCGAGGTGGTGGCGATCAATATCGACACCCGCGACCCCGAGAAGCCCAAGACGTTTCTGAAAGAGGCCAATCTCATCAGGCTCGGCTATTTCAGCGATCAGAAAGCCAAGGTTTTTCAGGATCTTAAGGCGATAGGCCGGGCCTTGGGCATGCCCACCTCGGTGCTGGTCGATCCTCAAGGCTGCGAGATCGCGACGATCGCGGGGCCGGCGGAATGGGCGAGCGAGGATGCGCTCAAGCTGATCCGGGCTGCGACGGGCAAAGCCGCCGCGTCGTTCTAAGCGATGATGTTTAGGCGGTGACGTTGATATTGCCGCCGACGCCGGCGCCGACATTGGCGAGCGATGGCTGTCCGGCGCCGAGCAGCGTCAGGACGGTGGATTTCTCCGCATCCGCGTTCTGCTTCATCAGCGTCGCCGAGATATTCGACTGCAGCGCGCCTTGCTGAGAGGCCAGCATGCTGCTGACCATCGCCATCATGTCCATTACGCAAACCCTCGTACCGCGCGTAACCTAGAGGCGAGCGGTTAACGCGACATGAATTGTCACGAAGCGCCGCAGGGTAGGCTTCGTCCGTGTCCAGGACGCGGCGCGGCACGAAGTGACGCACGGCAGAGCCGGGACCCATGCTTCAGCGTGCGCGCGGCCTTTGGGCCCCGGCTCTGCAGCGCTTCGCGCTGCCTCCGGGGCACAAAACAGCTTTATCGCGTCGGAACCGGCTTGGCGCCGCGATAGTCGTAGAAGCCGCGCTGGGTCTTGCGACCAAGCCACCCCGCCTCGACGTATTTCACCAGCAGCGGGCACGGGCGGTACTTGGAGTCGGCGAGGCCCTCATGCAGCACCTGCATGATCGACAGGCAGGTATCGAGGCCGATGAAATCAGCGAGCTCCAGCGGGCCCATCGGATGGTGCGCGCCGAGCTTCATCGCCGCGTCGATCGCCTCGACGTTGCCCACGCCTTCGTACAGCGTGTAAATCGCCTCGTTGATCATCGGCAGCAGGATGCGGTTGACGATGAAGGCCGGGAAATCCTCGGAGACCGCGACCTGTTTGCCGAGCTTGCCTACGAATTCCTTTGACGCCTCGAAGGTCTGGTCGTCGGTGGCGATGCCGCGGATCAGCTCCACCAGTTCCATCAACGGCACCGGATTCATAAAGTGAATGCCGATGAAGCGTTCGGGCCGGTCAGTGGCGGCGGCCAGCCGCGTGATCGAGATCGAGGAAGTATCGGAAGCGACGATCGCCTCGGGCTTCAACACAGCGCAGAGATCGTGAAAAATCTTGCGCTTGACCTCTTCCTTCTCGACGGCGGTCTCGATCACGAGATCGCAGTCCGCGAGATCGTCCAGCTTCTCGCCGGCTACGATACGCGCCATCGCCTTGGCTTTGTCGTCCTCGCTGACGGCCTTCTTGGAGACCTGGCGCGTCAAATTGCCGTTGATCGTGGCCATGCCTGACTTGAGGCGGTCGGTCGAAATATCGTTGAGCACCACGTCGAAGCCGGCCAACGCAGCGACATGCGCGATGCCATTGCCCATCTGCCCCGCGCCGATCACGCCGACCTTCTTGATTACTGCCGCCATAATGTCATCCACCGGAACGGCGCGCTATCTACCGCGCCTGCCTATCCCCCTGAGCCGGGAGGTCTGATTTAATCAGAACCCGGCCTCGAAACCTAGATTGGATCGCTTCGAAGGCGTGTCCCGCGCCAAAGAAAACGCCTCAAAAAGCAACACCGGCCGGAGTTTATAGCTCCGGCCGGTGTTTAGCGCGTTTTACTTGCCGAGCTTGCCGAGTTCGGCCGTCAGCTCCGGAACCGCTTGGTAGAGGTCGGCGACCAGGCCGTAATCAGCGACCTGGAAGATCGGCGCGTCCTCGTCCTTGTTGATCGCGACGATCACTTTGGAGTCCTTCATGCCGGCCAGATGCTGGATCGCGCCGGAAATGCCGACCGCGACATAGAGCTCGGGGGCCACGACCTTGCCGGTCTGGCCGACCTGCCAGTCGTTCGGCGCATAGCCCGCATCCACCGCCGCACGCGAAGCGCCGACACCGGCGCCAAGTTTATCGGCGAGCGGCTCGATGTACTTTGCGAAGTTCTCGCGGCTCTGCATGGCGCGGCCACCGGAGACGATGATCTTGGCCGAGGTCAGCTCGGGACGGTCACTCTTCGCGACCTCCTCGCCGACAAAGGACGACAGGCCCGGATCGGCCGCCGCCGCGACGCTCTCGACCGACGCGCTGCCGCCTTCACCCGCTGCGGCGAAGGTGGAGGTGCGCACCGTGATGACCTTCTTGGCGTCCTTCGACTTCACCGTCTGGATGGCGTTGCCGGCGTAGATCGGGCGCTCATAGGTGTCGGGGGCGATCACCTTGGTGATCTCCGAGACCTGCATGACGTCGAGCAGGGCCGCGACGCGCGGCATCACGTTCTTGAAGCGCGAGGTCGCGGGCGCGACGATGGCGTCATAGGACGGCGCCAGCGAGACGATCAGCGCGGCCAGTGGCTCGGCCAGATCGTGCGCGTAAAGCGCGCCGTCGGCGAGCAGCACCTTCTTCACACCGGCAAGCTTTGCGGCGGCGTCCGCCGCGGCCTTGGCGTTCTCGCCGGCCACCAGAACCTCGACGTCCGCGCCGAGCGCGGCCGCCGCGGTCAGGGCCTTGTTGGTCGCATCCTTGAGCGACGCATTGTCGTGTTCGGCAATCAGAAGCGTCGTCATCAGAGCACCCCGGCTTCGTTCTTGAGTTTCGACACCAGCTCGGCGACGTCCTTGACCTTGACGCCCGCCTTGCGGCCCGCCGGCTCGGTCGTCTTGAGAACCTCGAGGCGCGCGGTGAGATCGATGCCATAATCGGCGGCAGTCTTGTCCGCAATCGGCTTCTTTTTGGCCTTCATGATGTTCGGCAGCGAGGCGTAGCGCGGCTCGTTGAGACGGAGATCGGTGGTGACGATCGCCGGTCCCTTCAGCTTCACGGTCTGCAAGCCGCCGTCGACTTCGCGGGTGACCTTGAAGTCGCTGCCTTCGACCTCGAGCTTCGAGGCGAAGGTCGCCTGCGACCAGCCGAGCAGCGCGGCCAGCATCTGGCCGGTCTGATTGCTGTCGTCGTCGATCGCCTGCTTGCCGAGAATGATGAGGCCCGGCTGCTCTTCGTCCGCAATCTTCTTCAGGATCTTGGCGACCGCGAGCGGCTCGACCGCACCCTCGGCCTTCACCAGGATGCCGCGATCGGCACCCATGGCGAGACCGGTGCGGATCGTTTCCGACGCCTGCGCCGGTCCGATCGAGACCACCACGACTTCGGTCGCCTTGCCGGCTTCCTTCAGGCGCAGCGCTTCTTCGACCGCAATTTCGTCGAACGGGTTCATCGACATTTTGACGTTGGCGAGTTCAACACCCGATCCATCGCTCTTGACGCGGACCTTGACGTTGTAATCGACCACCCGCTTTACCGGCACCAAGACCTTCATCGATCCTCTTTCACTCAATCTGGGAGGGGGGTTATCAACTGGCGCGGAACCTAAAGGCCTGATCCGGCCCGGTCAACGCGCGAAGGGGTCTAATTTTGGCGCCCAGAAATGCGCGGCAATGGGTCAGCGATTCTGGCCCGGAACCCAGAGCACGTCGCCGGCGCCGTCATCGTTGGCCGCGCGACTGGCCACGAACAGGAAGTCCGACAGGCGGTTCATATACTGGATGCCAGCGGCACCAACAGGTTCGTCCGGCCGGGCCGCCAGTTCCACCATCACGCGTTCCGCCCTGCGGCAAATCGTACGGGCGACATGGAGGTAGGCGGCGGCTGGCGTGCCGCCCGGCAGCACGAAGGAGGTCAGGGGTGCCAGCTTGTCGTTGAGCGCGTCGATGTCGCGCTCGAGCCGCTCGACCTGGCTTGCCACCACCCGCAGCCGCTCCGCCTTGCCCTCACGTTCGGGCACCGCGAGGTCCGCGCCGAGGTCGAACAGATCGTTCTGGATGCGGCCAAGCATCGCGTCGAGCTCGGGCGCATCCCCGGTGTGAAGCCGGACCACGCCGATCGCAGCATTGGTCTCGTCGACCGTCCCATAGGCCTCGATGCGCAGATCGTATTTCGGCCGGCGCTCGCCCGAGCCGAGCGCTGTCGTGCCGTCGTCACCGGTTTTCGTATAGATGCGGTTGAGCACGACCATGTTAACGCCCCATCGCCCACACGGCGGCCATCGCGATGACGATCGCCACGAACTGAAGCAGCACGCGCCAGCGCATCAGCTTCTGCGAGGTGTTGGGCGAGCCGCCGCGCATCATGTTGATGAGACCGAGCAGCAGCACCAACGCCACGGCGCCGACCGCAATCGGCAGGATGAAAGTACTCAGGAGAGATGCCATTCGAGGGTAAATAACACCCTCCGCGCCGGTCCGCCATGGCGTTCCCGATCTGGCTTTTAAGCCAATAATATCAGAAGCTAGCTGGATGAATCTGGATTTGCGCCAATTGCCTATCCTCTTGACCTATCCCCGCCTGCGGGGAGAGGTCGGAATGCGTTTCCCGCGCGCGGGAAGCGGAAGCAGCAACAGCAGTGCAGGTGGTGCGTGAAGGCAATCCGCACCATCTACCTTGTCGTAATGGACGCGTTCTACACGTTCCTCGCCGATGACGGCTGGGCGATCGCGAGCCACATCGCGCTGTCGACGCTGATGGCGCTATTCCCGTTCCTGATCGTCCTGACATCGCTCGCCGGCTTCTTCGGCTCCAAGGAACTCGCCGATCAGGCTGCGAGCCTCATGCTCCAGGTCTGGCCCAAGCAGGTCGCGGATTCGATCTCGGGGGAAGTCCACGACGTGCTGACCACGACCCGCACCGGCCTATTCACCATCGGCGCGGTGCTGTCGGTCTACTTCGCCTCCAACGGCGTCGAGGCGCTGCGGGTCGCACTGAACCGCGCCTATGCGGTCGTGGAGATGCGGCCCTGGTACTGGCTACGGCTGGAATCGATCGCCTACACGCTGATTGCGGCCTTCACCGCGCTCGCCATGGCATTCCTGATCGTGCTCGGGCCGCTGCTCATCGAGGCCGCGCGTGCGCACATCCCGCTGTTCGTTGAATCCAACGAGAGGATCCTCACCTGGCTGCGCTACGGCATCACCGTTGGCGCGTTGGTGGTGGCGCTGATGATCCTGCATACCTGGCTGCCGGCGGGACGGCGCCGGTTCCTCCAGATCCTGCCCGGCATCGTCTTCACCATCGTGGCGTCGCTGATCTCGGGCATCGTGTTCGGGCAATATCTGGCGCGCTTCGCCAATAATTACGTGACGATGTATGCGGGGCTCGCCTCGGTGATCATCGCGCTGGTGTTCCTGTATTTCATCGCCGCGATCTTCGTTTACGGCGGCGAGCTCAACGCCGCGATCATCAAGTCGCGGCTTCCTCACGGCGTGTCGCTGCAAGCAGCGCAGTCGCTAGCGCCCGCGGAGACACAGGCTTGACCAGAAAGGCGTCGGCGCCGGCCTCGCGTGAGGCGACTTCATCTTCGCCCCGACCTGACACCCCGATGATGGGGATCTGAGCCAGCGGCGTCGCCATGGTGCGGATCCGCCTGATCGCCTCGACGCCATTGATGCCCGGCAGCACCATATCCATCAGCACCGCGTCGAAGGCGCCCTGCGCGAGCCGGTTCACCGCGTCCTCGCCGCGCCCGATGAACTCGGCATGATGACCGAGTTCGGTCAGGATGGTGTTGAGCACAACGCGGCCGAACGGATTGTCCTCGACGCTGAGCAAGCGCAGCGCCGGAACCGCATCCATCTCGGCTTCGCCCTTCGACTTGCGGGACTTGCCCGATCCCGTGGCACACACCGACACCGTCAATGTGAAGGTGGCGCCACCGCCGGGCCGAGGCGCGACCGTGATGTCGCCGCCCATCGCGCGCGCCAGTTGCTTCACCGACGACAGGCCCAGTCCGGCGCCGCCGAAGCGCGAGGCAATGGTGACATTGGCTTGGGTAAACGGCCGGAACAGCCGTTTGATCTCGGCCATGGTGAGGCCGATGCCGCTGTCGGACACCGCGAAGGCGACACCGACGCTGCCTTTGCCCTTTGCTTTGCCTTTGCTCTTGGTCTTGTCCTTGCTCTTGACGGAACGCCAAGGCGCGACCGTGAGCGCCACGCCGCCGTGCTCGGTGAATTTCACGGCATTGTCGATCAGGTTCTCGAGCGCGGCGCGCAGGCGGACGGGATCACCGACCACCAGCCCCGGCAGCTTCTCCGAGATATCGACCTCGGCCTGGAGACCCTTGGCCGCGGCGCGACCGGCCAGCGAATCGCCGGCGTTGCGGGCGAGGGTCCGCAGGTCGAACAAATCCTGCCGCAGCGAGCTTCCACCTCCGATGCCCTTGCCGGTCCCCTTGCCGGTTCTGGCGGCATCGACGAACAGGGTGGCAAGGTTCGCCAGATGCTCGGCACCGGCCTTGATCGTGTCGGCCCAGCGTCTTTCCCGTTCGCCGAGATCCGAAGTCGCGAGCAAGTCGCTGATCGCGAGAATGCCGGTCAGGGGGGTGCGGACCTCATGGGCAAAGGCGGCAAGCGCGGCCTGGACGACGTCCGGCTCGACCCGCTTGGTGCTGCGCTTGCGCAACCGGGCGGTCGGCCCGGAGCGCTTCCGAGCCACTCGCTTGGACGTCCGCGTAGTGCGCGCTGCGCGCGTTTTCGCCGCCATAACTCCCCTTCGAAGTATCCCCTTCGAACCCCGCGCTGTCAGGCGAGCATGGCACGGCGGAACACCCGGAGTCACGGCGCCGTTTGGCTAACCCCCAGAGAAACTTAACCTAATCCCACCAACCGGCGGATACCGGCCGGCGTGGCGCCGCCGGCGCGCAGTTCACGAAGGCCGGTCGAGCTGGTTGATTTCGACAGCTTCCGGCCGCGCTCGTCGCGAAGTAGCCCATGGTGGCGGTAGACGGGTTCGGGCAGGTGGAGCAGAACCTGAAGCAGACGGTGGACCGAAGTGGCGTGGAACAGGTCCTGGCCCCGCACGATCTCGCTGATGTCCTGGAGCGCATCGTCGACAACAACGGACAGATGGTAGCTCGTCGGCGTCTTCTTGCGGGCCACAATGACGTCGCCCCAGGCTTCTGGCCGCGCCGGGACGACGCCACGCTCACCATCCGGCCCCTCGCCCAGTTCGTTCCAGCTCAGGCCCACAGCGCGGCGGCAGGCGGCTGCCATGTCGAGCCGAAGCGCATAAGGCGCACCGGTGTCGATGAGGCGGTCGCGCTCGTCCGCGGACAGCGATCTGGCGGCGCCGGGATAGAGCGGCACGCCGTCGGGATCGCGCGGCCACGGCCCATCCGCTTCACGCGCCGTAACCAGCCTTGCGATCTCGGCGCGGCTTTCGAAGGCTGGATAGACCAGGCCGAGCGCCGAGAGCCTGTCCAGCGCCGTCCGATACGCATCGAGATGCTCCGACTGCCGCCGCACCGGCGTCTCCCAGGCGATGCCGAGCCAGGCGAGGTCTTCGTAGATCGCTGTCTCATATTCCGGCCGGCAACGCGTCGCGTCGATGTCCTCGATCCGCAGCAACAGCCGCCCACCGGTCTCGCGCGCGCGGTCGGAATTGAGCAGCGCGGAATAAGCGTGGCCGAGATGCAGGTAGCCATTCGGGCTGGGGGCAAATCGGAAAACGGGTGGCGACATGCTTCGGAACTCATCATGGCCGGGCATAGCCGTCTAGACGGATGGCGTCGCTTCCGCTCGCCTGTGTCCCGGCCATCCACGTTCTTCGGAGCGGCGCACCGATCGTGTCAAGGTCCCCGAGAATGCGATGATCACCAGCCGTGCTAACAATGATGCACGTTGGAAAGACGTGGATGGCCGGGTGAAAGCCCGGCCATGACGCCGGAGAGAGTTGACGATTGCCATGACCATCCACCTCGAAACCCAATCCGATCTCGAAGAGGCCGTCCACGCGCTGGTCAAGCGCGATCCGCGCCTGAAGCCAGTGCTGGCGACTGCCGGCATGCCGGCGTTGCGGCGGCGCGAGCCGGGTTTTGCGGGGCTTGCCCACATCGTCTGCGGGCAACAGCTCTCGACTGCGAGCGCCGCGGCGATCTGGGGACGGTTGTCCGCCGCGTTCGATCCGTTCGACCACGAGGCTGTCCGCCGCGCCCGCACCGACCGGCTGGGGCGGCTCGGCCTGTCCGCCGCCAAGATCAAGACGCTGAAACATCTCGCGCGCGAGATCACCGCAGAACGGCTGAACCTCGACGTGCTCGCGGAAGAAGACGCCGATGCCGCGCATCACACGTTGATCGCACTGCCCGGCATCGGACCCTGGACCGCGGACGTCTATCTGCTGTTCTGCCTCGGCCATGGCGACGCCTGGCCGGCCGGCGACCTCGCCGTGCAGGAAGGCATCCGCATCGGGCTCGGCTTGCAGGCGCGGCCAACGGAGAAGCAGATGGCGCCGCTCGCCGAACCCTGGCGCCCCCTGCGCGGAGCGGCGGCACATCTGTGGTGGAGCTATTATCGCGCGGTGAAAAAACGCGAAGGCGTCATCGCGGGATCAGCCTAGAGCTAGTTCCGTTCCGATGGAATCGGAACGGGGCTCTAGTGTTTTGTTTTGACGCGTTTTCTTGACGCGAACCGGTGTCCACTTCGCTCGAAAACGCTCTAGCCCCGCAGCCTGACGCGATCGGTCCGGGCGCAATCGGCGACGAAGTCGATGACGGCCCGCACCGCCGGCAGTTCGACGAGGTCGGGATGGGCGAGCAGCCACAGGTCCGCCACGCTGGCGAGCTTCTGCGGCGCGACACGCACAAGATCGGGATAGCTTTCGGCGACAAAGCACGACAGGGCGGAGATTCCGAGTCCGGCGCGGACCGCCGCCAGCATGTCGCCCTGGGACGAGCAGCGCATCACCACCCAGGCCTGACGCGTGACGACGTCGCTCCAGCGCGCAAGCTGGAGATTGGAGGTCTGATCGGCGAAACCGATGACGCTGTGCCCCTTCCACTCGCCGCGCCGTTCCGGCAAGGACCGCCCGCCGGCGTAGCCGCGCGAGGCGTAGAATCCCGTGCCGAGACGGCCGATCTTGCGGCCGACCAGATTTTCCTCGCCGCTGTCGAAGGGGCGCAACACCACGTCCGCCTCGCGCCGGCGCACGCTCGCCGGAAACGGATGGGTGATGATCTCGAGCTGGACGTGATCGTGCGCGCGCAGGAACGCAGGCAGGCGCGGCATCAGCCAATGCGAGGCCAGCGTTGCGCCGATCGATAGCTTGACGGTCCCGCGCGCCTTATGCCCTCCGGCCGAGACTGCCGTCTCCGCCCGCAGCGCGGCCGCCGCCATTACCTCGGCGTGCTCGCGCAGCGTCCGTCCATCCGCCGTCAGCGCAAGGCCGTCGGCGGCACGCGCCACCAGCCTGGTGCCGAGCTGGGCTTCCAGCGCCGCAATCTTGCGGCTGACGGTGGGATGGCTGCTGTGCAGCCGGCGCGCCGCGCCGGTGAAGCTGCCGGTATCGGCGACCGCGAGGAAGGTCTTGCAAAGGTCCCAGTCCATGAGCGGCCTCTGTTCAAATCTGAATAGTCGTCCGTTCAATATTGAACGATAAGAGGCCCCACTCCAACCCCTATAATGACGTCAAATGAAACATGGGCGGCAACTCGCCCGCGACAATCAAAGAAGGAAACGCCTCGTCATCCGCCTGCCCGCGGGCTGCGTTTCCGGGAGGACATCATGGCGCTGCCCGCTCTCTTGAAGGATTCGCTCGAGCTGCCCGTGGTCGGCTCGCCGCTCTTCCTCGTCTCCGGCCCTGAGCTGGTGATCGCCCAGTGCAAGGCCGGCGTGGTCGGCTCGTTTCCGGCACTCAATGCCCGTCCGGTGGAAAAGCTCGACGAATGGCTGAGCCGCATCGAGGACGAACTCGGCGAATACAAGTCGCGCAATCCCGGCAAGAAGGTCGCACCCTACGCCGTCAACCAGATCTGCCACGCCTCCAACGACCGGCTGATGAAGGACATGGAGACCTGTGTGAAGCACAGGGCGCCCATCATCATCACCTCGCTGCGACCGCCCGCCGAGCTCGTCGAGGCCGCACACTCGTACGGCGGCCTCGTGTTCCACGACGTCATCAACGTCAAGCACGCGCGCAAGGCCGCCGAGCAGGGCGTCGACGGTCTGATCCTGGTCTGCGCCGGCGCTGGAGGACATGCAGGAACGCTCTCGCCTTTCGCACTGGTACGCGAGGTCAAACAATGGTTCGACGGTGCGATCCTGCTGTCGGGCGCAATCAGCGACGGCTTCGCGATCGCCTCCGCGCTGACGCTGGGCGCCGACCTCGCCTATATGGGCACGCGCTTCATCGCGACGAAGGAAGCCAACGCTGACGAAGCCTACAAGTCGGCGCTGACGCAGCACACCGCGCATGACATCGTCTACACCAACCTCTTCACCGGCGTGCACGGCAACTATCTCGGGCCTTCGATCGCCGCGGCCGGGCTCGATCCGGACAATCTGCCGGCGGCCGACAAGACGAAGATGAATTTCGGCTCCGGCGGCAACATGAAGTCCAAGGCGTGGCGCGACATCTGGGGCTCGGGCCAGGGTATCGGCCAGATCGCCGACGCGCCGCCGGTCGCCGAGCTCGTCGACCGGATGAAACGGGAATTCGACCAGGCCCGACAGGATTTCCTGATGCGCGTCAGCGCCTGACGTCTCGGACCGACAATAAAACGGGAGGACACCATGAAGCTGGCAGCCGCACTGATCGGGATGTCGTTGCTGATGCTCGCCGGCGGCAGCGCCCATGCCGAAGGCAGCGACGAGATCCGCATCGGGCAGACCCTGCCCTACAGCGGCCCGGCCTCCGGCTTCGGCGCGATCGGACGGACGCAGGAAGCGTTCTTCGAGAAGGTCAATGCCGAAGGCGGCATCAACGGCCGCAAGGTCAAGTTCATCACGCTGGACGACGCCTATTCGCCGCCGAAGACCGTCGAGCAGACCCGCAAGCTGGTGGAGCAAGAAGAGGTGCTGATGATGTTCGGCTCGCTCGGCACCGCCACCAACAGCGCCGTGCAGCGCTATCTCAACGCCAAGAGAGTGCCGCAGCTGTTCGTGCTCTCCGGCGCCACCAAATGGGCCGATCCGCAGAAGAACCCGTGGACCATGCCGGGCATGGCGGCCTACGAATCCGAGGGCGTGGTCTATGCCAAATACATTTTGCAGGCCAAGCCCGACGCCAGGATCGCGATCCTCTCGCAGAACGACGATTTCGGCCGCGACTATGTCGCCGGCTTCAAGCGAGCGCTCGGGCCTAAGGCGGCAAGCATGATCATCGCGGAAGCGAGCTACGAGACCAGCGCGCCGACGATCAGCTCGCAACTCTCGACCTTGAAGGCCTCGGGCGCCAACGTGCTGTTCGGCGTCGTGCTCGGCAAGTTCACCTCGCAAATGGTCAAGGGCGTGGCCGAGATCGGCTGGAAGCCGGAGCTGTTCTTCGTGCCGACCTCGGCGTCGTCGATCTCTTTCCTGGAACCGGCAGGGCTCGACAACGCGGTCGGCCTGATCTCGTCGAGCAATCAGAAGGACACGATGGACCCGCAATGGGTCGACGATCCCGGCGTGAAGGAATACTTCGCCTTCATGAAGCGCTACATGCCGGCCGCGGACCTCTCCAACTCCAACTACGCCGCGGGCTATCACTATGCCACGCTGCTGATGACGGTGCTGAAGGGGTGCAAGGATGATATCAGCCGCGACAACATCATGCGCCAGGCGGCCTCGTTGAAGGATGTGAAGCTGCCGCTGCTGCTGCCGGGAATGGCGGTTACGACCGGCCCCGACGACTATCTGCCGTTCCAGCAGCTTCAGCTCCGGCGCTTCAATGGCAAGAGCTGGGTCGGCTTCGGCGACGTGCTGGATGATCGCTAGACGAGCGGGATGAGGAGACGCCATGATCATCAGCGGCGAACGCCAGATCAGCTATGACGACATCCGGGCTCGGATCAGGCGGGCGATGAGCGGCTTCCGCGCCCTGGGGCTTGCCGAGGCCGCGCCGGTCGCGATGATGCTGCGCAACGATTTCGCTCTGTTCGAGGTGGTTGCGGCCTCGGCCGCGCTGGGCAGTCCGGTGGTGCCGATCAACTGGCATTTGAAGGCCGAGGAGGTCCGTTACATCCTGGCCGACAGCGGGGCGAAGATCCTGGTCTGCCACGCGGATTTGCTGCCGCAGATCCGTGACGGCGTACCGGCGGATGTCCTTCTCCTGGTCGTCGCGACGCCGCCCGAACTCGCAGCGACCTTTTCGATCCCTGGGGAACTGACCGAGATCCCGGTGGGACTGACCGATTGGGACCGCTGGCGCGACGACCATCCGCAAGCGCAGGAGCCGCCGCGGCGGGCCGCAGCGATGATTTATACATCCGGCACCACGGGCATGCCGAAGGGCGTGCGGCGCATGCCGATGCAGCCCGAACAGGCGGCCGCCTCCGAACGCGTGGGCGGGATCGCCTATGGCATCAAGCCGCGGGAAGACCAAATCGTGCTGATCAACGGCCCGATGTATCACTCGGCGCCGCATTCCTACGGCATGCTGGCGTTCCGCAGCGCTTGCACCATCATCCTCCAGGCGCGGTTCGATGCCGAGGAGCTGCTGGCGCTGATCGAGCGCCACCGCGTCACGCACATTCACATGGTACCGACCATGTTCGTCCGGCTGCTGCGGTTGCCCGAAGCGGTCAGGCAGCGCTACGACCTGTCGTCGCTGCGTTTCGTCGTGCACGGCGCCGCCCCCTGCCCGCCGGACGTCAAGCGCGCCATGATCGACTGGTGGGGACCGGTCATCAACGAATATTTCGGCTCCACCGAGACCGGGATCCCGGTGTGGCACTCGGCCGAGGAAGCACTGAAGAAGCCTGGCACGGTCGGCCGCCCCATCGAAGGCGGCATCGTCAGGATCTTCCGCGATGACGGCAGCCCGTGCGGTGCAAACGAAGTCGGCGAAATCTACATGCGCCAGACGTCAGTGCCCGATTTCGACTATCACGGCAGGTCGCAGGCAAGGGCCGAAGCCGGCCGTGACGGCCTGGTCAGCGTCGGCGACGTCGGTTACCTCGACGCGGACGGCTATCTGTTCCTGTGCGATCGCAAGCGCGACATGGTGATCTCCGGCGGCGTCAACATCTATCCCGCCGAGATCGAGAACGTGCTGATCGGAATGCCCGGCGTGCGCGACTGTGCCGTGTTCGGCATCCCCGACGCGGAATTCGGCGAACGGCTGTGCGCCTTTGTCGAGCCTGAATCGGATGCCGAGCTCTCGGCCGACGCCGTCCGATCGTTCCTGCGCGGGCGGCTTGCCAATTTCAAGGTGCCAAAGGACGTCGAATTCCGTGACGCGCTGCCGCGCGAGGCCACGGGAAAGATTTTCAAGCGCAAGCTGCGGGAGCCCTATTGGACGATGTGAGGACAGGCAACGCCGTCCGAGAGTGCCGGACCGCATAAACGGGAACGAGTGGCAATCGTTCCTGCGCCTCTCCAATATTCGGCAGATTGAAGACGCGCGCTTCCGTCGCAAATGGAAGAGCAACCAATTCGAATCTCGCCTGTTGTCGACCGGCACAATCAACAGCCGGAGAATAAAAAATGTCTCGTCTCACCATGCTCGCCGCAGCTCTGCTGCTGCTCGGATCAGCGCCTGTCAGTGCACAGTCACAGCCTGCGCAGAGCGGGCCGGGCAACCACGCCGTCAACAGCTCTGATCACAACAACTCCAACGCACCGGTCGCGGGCCGCAACAGCTTCACCGAGGGCCAGGCGAAGTCGAAGATCGAGGGCGCGGGTTATTCCAATGTTTCCGGACTGCAAAAGGACGACAACGGCGTCTGGCGCGGCAAGGCCGACAAGGCCGGGACCAAGGCGGACGTGAGCGTCGATTTCCAAGGCAACGTGAACCCCGCCAAGTAAGGAGGATGAAACATGACGACCACTATTTCTCGACTCTATGACACCTATTCGGATGCGGAACGTGCGGTCAGGCGTCTGGAGGCCGCGGGCGTGCCGCACTCCGACATCAGCATCGTCGCGAACAATTCCGATAACTGGTACGGCTCCTCCACCGGCAAGGTTGACCGTGATCGCGACGGCGTCGACGATCGCGCCGAAGGTGCCGGCACGGGTGCCGGCATCGGCGCAGGCCTCGGAAGCGCGGCCGGCCTGCTTGCCGGACTCGGCCTGCTGGCCATTCCGGGACTCGGACCGGTGGTTGCCGCCGGATGGCTGGCTTCGACCGCAGTTGGTGCCGCGGCCGGCGCCGCGACGGGCGGCATCGTTGGCGCGCTGACCGAAGCCGGCGTCTCCAAGGATGATGCGTCGCGCTACGCGGAGGGCGTCCGTCGCGGCGGAACGCTGGTATCGGCGCGGGTACCCGACCAGGACAGCACACGTCTCGATGCCCTTCTGCACGAGAAGGCCGTGAACCTGCAGGAACGGAGCGCCGCCTGGCAAAAATCCGGCTGGAACGGCTTCGATGCCGCAAGCCCGCCGTTGTCACCCGACGATGTCGGCCGTGAGCGTGAGCTGTACGGCGCCGGCACGCGGGTGAGGTAGGGATGTTCCGCTCGCTGCCACGCCAGCGGCTGTGAATCCCAAGAGCGCGAGGGAGGCTCCACCAAGGTGGAGCCTTTTTCGCGTGCCCCTCCTCGAACACCACGAGGGTGCCGCAGGTCTCTCTCAACGAACGCATTCCGCTGAAGCAGGGCCACATGTTCTCACTGCTCGGGTAATCGGCTATTGGCCGTGTGCGAAACAGTATAGCTTTCGACCGTAGAGGAAACGCCGCGGAGACGGCACGAGGTCGCGCATGCTGGACAGGACCAAGGACATTGTCGCATCCGCGCAAGCCTGGCTCGATGAGGTCGAGCTAACGCTGGGCGCAGCCGATAGCGCTGCGCTGGATCGTCTTTTCCTCGCCGACAGCTATTGGCGCGATGTGCTGGCACTAAGCTGGAACCTGCAAACGATCGGCGGCGGCGACTCGATCAAGCGGGAGCTGACAACGCTCGCGGCAAAGGCTGCGCCGGGCAGCTTCAAGATTGCGCCGAACCGAGCGCCACCGCGCTGGGTGACGCGTGCCGGGACCAACACTATCGAGGTGATCTTCAATTTCGAAACCGCACTGGGGCGCGGCAGCGGCATCGTCAGGCTTGTGCCCGACGCCACCGACGGCGACCGCCTGAAAGCGTGGACGCTCCTCACCGCGCTCGACGAGCTCAAGGGCTTCGAGGAGCAGCTCGGCACCTCGCGGCCGCGCGGTCAGGCCTATTCGCGCGACTTCCGTGGACCGAACTGGCTGGACTTGCGCAACGGCTCGCGCGACTACGCCGATCGCGATCCCGCCGTGCTGGTGGTCGGCGGCGGCCAGGCCGGGCTCGCGATCGCGGCGCGGCTGAAACAGTTGAACATCGACACCCTGATCGTCGATCGCGAGGCGCGGATCGGGGACAATTGGCGCAAGCGCTACCACGCGCTGACCCTGCATAACCAAGTGCAGGTCAATCATTTGCCCTACATGCCGTTTCCGCCGAGCTGGCCGACCTATATCCCCAAGGACAAGCTCGCCAACTGGTTCGAAGCTTACGTCGAGGCGATGGAGCTGAACTTCTGGACCGGCACCGAATTCGAGGGCGGCGCCTACGACGATGCGAAAGGCCACTGGACCGTCACACTGCGGCACACCGACGGCAGTGAGCGTATCATGCACCCGCGCCATGTGGTGATGGCAACCGGCGTCAGCGGCATCGCCAATGTGCCTGTCATTCCGACCCTGGATAACTTCAAGGGCACGCTGCTGCATTCGAGCCGCTACGAGGACGGCGAGACCTGGACAGGCAAACGCGCCATCGTCATCGGCACCGGCAATAGCGGCCACGACATCGCGCAGGATCTTCACTCCAGTGGTGCCGAAGTGACGCTGGTGCAGCGTTCACCTACGCTCGTCACCAATATCGAGCCGTCGGCCCAACTCGCTTATGCGACCTACAATGAGGGCACGCTCGAGGACAACGATCTGATCGCGACCTCGATGCCGACACCGCTCGCGAAAAAGACCCATGTGATGCTGACGGAGCAGTCGAAGGAGCTCGACAAGGAACTGCTCGACGGGTTGCGGCGCGTCGGCTTCAAGCTCGATTTCGGCGAGGCCGGCACCGGCTGGCAGTTCAAATATCTCACCCGTGGCGGCGGCTATTATTTCAATGTCGGCTGCTCCAACCTCATCATCGAGGGCGCGATCAAGCTCAGGCAGTTTTCCGACATCGAGAGCTTCGTCACCGAGGGCGTTCGCATGAAGGACGGCACAACCCTTTCGGCCGACCTGATCGTGCTCTCGACCGGTTACAAGACACAGGAATATCTGGTGCAGAAACTGTTCGGCGACGCCGTCGCCGACCGGGTCGGCCCGATCTGGGGCTTTGGCGACGGCCTCGAGCTGCGTAACATGTATACGCGCACCAGGCAGCCCGGCCTCTGGTTCATCGCCGGCAGCCTCGCGCAATGCCGGATCAACTCGAAATATCTGGCGCTGCAGATCAAGGCGATCGAGGAAGGGATTTTGGGGCAGACTGGAGCGGCAGCGGCGAGCACCGCTTGAACAACACCGTAGAAGCAGTGTCGCACCACGATAACGAACAAGAGGAGAATTCATGCCAGCCATTCTCGGCACCGGCGAGCACCGCTACCGCGTCGTTGAAAACTTCGCAAAGCTGCCGGACGGATGGCAGCTCACCGACGTCGCCTCGGTCGCGGTCGACAGCAAGGACCGCGTCTACGTCTTCAACCGCGGGGCCCATCCGATGGTCGTGCTGGACCGCGAGGGCAATTTCTTGCGAAGTTGGGGCGAAGGCCTGTTCTCGCGCGCCCACGGCCTGCACATCGATGCCGACGACAATCTCTATTGCACCGATGATGGCGACCACACCGTGCGCAAGTGCACCACCGACGGCAAGGTGCTGCTGACGATCGGCATCCCCGAGAAACCGTCGCCGTTCATGAGCGGCGATCCCTTCCACCGCTGCACCCACACCGCGCTGTCGCCGAAGGGCGAAATCTACGTCTCCGACGGCTATGGCAATGCGCGCGTGCACAAATTCACGCCCGGCGGCAAGCTGATGACAAGCTGGGGCGAACCCGGCACCGATCCCGGCCAGTTCAACATCGTGCACAACATCACCACCGACGCCGACGGCTTTGTCTATGTCGCCGACCGCGAGAACCACCGCGTGCAGGTGTTCGACGGCAACGGCAAGTACGAGACGCAGTGGAACAATCTGCACCGCCCTTGTGCGCTATGCTGTTGCGGTGGGGCTAAGAGCCCGACCTTCGTCATCGGGGAACTCGGCCCTGGCCTGGCCGTCAACCGCAAGGTGCCCAATCTCGGCCCGCGGCTCTCGATCGTGGACGCCAAGGGCAACCGCATCGCGCGGCTCGGTGGCGAGGAAGGCCCGGGCGTTGCGAGCGGCAAGTTCCTGGCGCCGCACGGCATCGCACTGGATTCCAGGGGCGACATCTATGTCGGCGAGGTCGGCGTCACCGACTGGAAGACCAGCTTTCCGGACGAGGAGATGCCGGCCGTGGTGCGCGCGACGCGATGTTTGCAGAAGCTGGAGCGCGTGCGGGAGTAGCTGCCTCGGCACATCCACGTCGCGCTGTCAGGATGACGCTGCCTCAACGGCCTCGGACTTGGAAATCACAGCGTTTTGCGCGCTTTGCCACCCCCCGGCCGCATTGCTTGTGCCGGAATAAGTCGCTCAACGGGCTTCACAATCCCGTCACGCTGCATGTAGTATGTCAGTTACGTGCTGCTTCGCAGCGTACATTGGAGGCCAGGAGCGTTACTTGAACGCACATGTCTCGCAAGGCCATTGGCCGGTGTTGGTGCTGAATGCGGACTTCCGGCCGCTGAGTTACTACCCACTGTCTTTGTGGTCGTGGCAGGACGCGATCAAGGCGGTATTCCTCGACCGCGTCAACATCGTCGCGCATTACGATCAGGCGGTCCATAGCCCCACGCTGCAAATGCAGCTGCCGAGCGTCGTCTCGCTCAAATCCTTCGTCAAGCCGACCACCCACCCTGCCTTCACCCGATTTAACGTCTTCCTGCGCGATCGTTTCGCCTGCCAATATTGCGGCTCGCCCGAAGACCTCACCTTCGACCACATCATCCCGCGCAGCAAAGGCGGCCAGACCACCTGGGAGAACGTGGTCGCGGCGTGCTCGCCCTGCAATTTGCGCAAGGGCAATCTGACGCCGGTGCAGGCCAAGATGTTTCCACGCCAGCACGCCTTCGCGCCGACCGTGCACCAGCTCCACCGTAACGGCCGCCTGTTCCCGCCGAACTATCTGCACGACAGTTGGCTGGATTATCTCTACTGGGATACGGAGCTGGATCCGTAACGTCGGCGTGCAGGCCCTCGGCAATCCATCGTTGACTCGCGCCGCCCAACGCCGGGAGAGATCAGCGAGCTTCTATCTGCGCGCCTGCTCCAGATCGATCTGATAGACGGAAATCCGGTCGATCTCGAATGCGACGGTAGGCGGCGACTCCGCGTCGACCGGACCGACGCCGAGAAAGAATTTGGATCCGATCGCGAGATTGACGATCATGTACATGGGATCGTCGAAACCGATCGGCACCTTGATGTCGGACACCGGTCTGCGGTCGATGAAATAGACCAGGCGATCCTCCTCCCACAGCACACCGTAAGTGTGGAATGCGCTCGACGCGTCGCCGACCGCGAAGTCGAAGCCGCAGGACTGAATCTTCTGGGTCGAGGGAATCCGCCAATGCGTCGTCATCACGAGATCGCCCGGCTTTTCGCCGCGGCCTTCCAGCACGTCGACCTCCGGCGGCCAGCCACCGTCATCCGCCAGCATCCAGAACGCCGGCCACACTGCGTGCCCGACCGGCACCTTAGCGCGGATCTCGAAATAGCCGTGCTTCTGCGCGAACGTGCCCTGGGTCGTCAGCATCCCGGAGATGTACTCGTTGTCGAACAGCACCGGCTTCAACCCCGGCGGGGTACGGCTGGCGACGATCGACAGCACGCCGTCCTTGACCTTGAACGGATCGAGCCCGAGCGGCGCCGCGTTGCGCCCCGCATAGCGCGGATCGACATAGATCTGTTGCTCGCCATTGGCGCTGGTCTTGCGCTTGAAGTCGGAGCCGTCGCCGCCCCAGTAGCGCGCCTCCGGCCAGGCCGCGCCGCCGGCGTAATGCGGCACCCAGCGTCCGTTTGCCAGCGGATGCTCGTCAAAATCCTCGTTGAAGGTCCGGCGTAGCGGCAAGAAGACCAGCGAGGCCGGATTGACCTTCTCCAGCCGACGGCACTCGATGGTGGAGGGATCGGTCGTGACCTGCAGCGACATGCTCATCGGGGCACCGTCGAGATCGTCCTGCGCGATGGCCGGCGCGGGCACAACGCAGAGACCGATCGCAGCCAGAGCGCCCCTCGTCCAACGCTCGATCATCACCGCACTTCGAAGACGCCAGAGGAAAGGCCGAGGTTAGCTTACTCATATCGGAACCGGCAAGAGCGGGCCGGCGACCGCGCGCCAATTCAGGAGCGCCGCTTGCACACGCGATCCAGATTTTCGTGCACTTAGAAAAATTGGGACGCCTAGGCAGCGCTCGGAAGGCGAGCGGCAGGCTCCTGCCGGGACGGAACTCGGGGCGCCGGCATCCGTTCAGAGTCGAGGCCGGATGTCGCGCGGGCGCCAGTTGTCCGCGACAGACATATCCGGTCCCGCCACAGCACGAGGGGAGAATAGTCATGGCCACAAGCGAGACGGATCACGTCTACAAGATCCTGGAACTGGTCGGATCGTCCGAGACGTCGATCGAGGATGCGATCAAGAACGCGGTCAGCCGGGCCGCAAAGACCGTTCGCGAGATGAAATGGTTCGAGGTGGTGCAAACGCGCGGCCATATCGAGAACGGTGCCGTGCGCCACTACCAGGTGACGCTGCGGGTCGGCTTCACGCTGGATGAGTGAGGCAGAAAGGCCCGGCGCGCGGGGTCAGCCTGGTTAGCTCGACGATAGCCCGTCAATTGTCGAGGATTGTTCCGACCGGAAGCGCACAATCCGCACGGAAGTTGCAACAGCCCGTTAAGGCCAAAGTGAGAGGTTTGCGCCGAAATGGAGCAAGCCTGATGACCACGGGCCGCGAACTCGGAAAGACGCGCCTTCCGCTCTGGGCAGCGGGTTTCGTCATCCTGACCTGCTTCGCCATCCTCGGCTTGAGCGCCTGGCGTGAATGGGAAACACGCAATGCCGATCTCAAGAACGCCGAGATCGACGTCGCCAATCTGGCGCATTCGCTGATCCAGCACGCGGACGACACCTTCGAACTCGTTGATACAATCCTCGTAGGCCTGGTCCACCGGCTCGAAATCGACGGGACGGGTCCGGACACGATCACCAAGCTTCAGGCCTATCTGCCGACACGAAAATCATCGGACCGGATCCGCGGCATCTTCGTTTATGACGCGAGCGGGCAGTGGCTTGCCACGACCGAGCGGCTCGACTTCTCCAAGCTCAACAACAGCGACCGCGAATATTTCCAGCGTCATCGGGACTCGCCGGAGATGGGCACGCTGATCGGACCGCCCGTGAAGAGTCGAGCCGGGGGCCAATGGGTCGTCACCGCGTCCCGCCGGATCAACGATGCCGACGGCGGCTTCGCCGGCGTTGCCCTGCTCACGATCGACGTCGGCTATTTCGTCAAGTTCTACGAGCGGTTCGACATCGGTACGAACGGCTCGGCATCGCTGCTCAACGATAGCGGCATCATGCTGGCGCGCAGCCGCGACGACAGTGGCGCCTTTGTCGGACGCGACCTGTCCAATGCGCCCTTGTTCAAGGGACGGGAAAGTCGCCCCGCCGCAGCAGTCTACTATTTCAAGTCGCCGCTCGATGGCGTCCAGCGGCTGAGCTATTACCAACGCAGCAGCCGCTATCCCCTAATGGTGCTGGCGAGCAAGTCGCGGGACGACGTGCTGGCGCCGTGGCGGCAAGCCGCGGCTGCGCGCACCACCTTCGTCCTCGGCCTCGTGCTGCTGATCGCGGTGATCGGCTTCTACCTGGTCCGTCAGCTCGTACAGCGGCAGCGCACGGCCCAGGCCCTCGTCGTCAACGAAGCAAACTTCCGCCTGTTGGCCGAGCAATCCAGCGACATGGTGACCCGGATCGGGCTGGACAACCGGCTGCTCTACGTTTCCCCCTCGTGCGTACGCATCACGGGCTGGTCCTCCGACGAGCTGCTATCCACCTCGGCCCTGGCCGGCATTCACGCCGACGACATGGAGCGGGTCGAGCAGGCTATCGCCGCGCTTAAGAATGGCGAGGCCGAGGAGACGCGGTTCGTCTATCGCCACCGTCATCGCGACAAGGGCGAGATTTGGGCGGAGGCGGCGTTGCACGTGACCCTGGCGTCGGACAGCGGTGAGATCGACGGCGTCGTCGCGGTGGTGCGCGACATCACCGAGCAGAAGGATCTTCAGGACAAGCTCGCCTCGCTTGCAACGACCGACGGCCTCACCGGACTCGTCAACCGGCGCGCGTTCGACGAGCGCCTCGCCGAGGAATGGGCCCGGGCCCGGCGCGATGGCACGCAGCTCTCGCTCCTGCTGATCGATGTCGATCATTTCAAGAAGTTCAACGACCAATACGGGCATCTGGCGGGCGACGGATGCCTGCGCGCGCTGGGCCGGATCCTATCAACCCACACCAAGCGCCAGGCCGACGTCGCGGCGCGCTACGGTGGCGAAGAATTCGCCGTGCTGTTGCCGAACACCGGTCCCGAGGGCTGCGCCGAGGTCGGCGAAGGGATTCGCAAGGCTCTGCACGATCTCGCCATGCCGCATGCGCAAAGTCCCCCCTCGCGCCTGGTGACCGCAAGCGTTGGCGGCGCGACGAGTCTGCCGTCCCAAACCACGGCGGACTGCAGCACGCTGGTCGGCGCCGCCGACCGCGCGCTCTACGCCGCCAAGGACAACGGCCGTGACCGGCTGGTGATGTCGGGACAGGTCGTTCCCTGGCCCGCCAGGAGCGCGTGACGGATCGACCGCTGGCCCGATTTGTTGCCTGCGCTCCAGCGCGGTATGGCTTGGATCACGGCCGGATGTTCGGCCAATCCGAGAGTGCTGCGGTGACCGGTCAAATCAAACTCGTCCTCTTCGACATGGACAATGTCCTCTGCGACTACAACACGGCAAAGCGTGTCGCATGGCTGGCGAAGGTTGCGGGGACCACGAGCGAATCCGTCCACAAGGCGATCTGGGACAGCGGCTTCGAGCTGCTCGGCGATTCCGGCACACTCGATGCCGCGGACTATTTGCGGGGTTTCGGCGACCGCATCGGCTATCCGCTGTCACCGGACGAGTGGATCGAGGCGCGACGCCGTTCAATGCAGGCCGATCGTGCCATGCTGGAGATTGTCGGCAGCTTGCGTCAAACCGTCGACATTGCCGTCCTGACCAACAACACGACGCTGGTCGCCGACCATATCGCAGCGCTGCTGCCGGAATTGCCACCGCTGTTCGGCTCGCGAATCTACGCCTCGGCCCGGTTCAAGACGGCGAAGCCGGACCCGCGCTGCTTCCGCCTCTGTCTGTCGGAGCTCGACGTCAAACCGGAGAACGTCCTGTTCGTCGACGATCTCATGGCCAATGTCGCCGGTGCGCGAGAGGCGGGCCTGTTCGCGCATCACCACACCTCGGTTGAGGCTTTCAGGCGGGCCCTGTCGGAGCACGGCCTGCTTCACGCATGAATGCGCGATCCGCTTTTCCCGGCGTCAGGCGAGATGGCACGCCACAAAGTGCCCGCCTGCTCCCTCCTTCAGCTCCGGTGCGCTTTCCGCGCAACGCGGCTGGGCGATAGGACAGCGGGTGTGGAAGTGGCAGCCCGACGGCGGCTTCATCGGGCTCGGAACGTCGCCCTTGAGGCGGATGCGCTCGCGCTTGAGCTTGGGATCGGGCACCGGCACCGCCGATAACAGCGCCCTCGTGTAGGGATGCTGCGGATTGCGGTAGAGGTCGCTGGCCTTGGCGAGCTCGACGATACGGCCAAGATACATCACCGCGACCCGGTCGGAGATGTGCTCGACCACCGACAAATCGTGCGCAACGAAGAGATAGGTGAGGTTCAGCTCCGCCTGGAGATCTTCCAGCAAGTTGATGACCTGCGCCTGGATCGAGACGTCGAGCGCAGACACCGGTTCGTCGCAGACGATCAGTTTCGGCTCGACCGCGAGCGCACGCGCGATCACGATGCGCTGGCGCTGACCGCCGGAGAATTCATGCGGATAGCGGCGCATGTGCTCGGCCTTGAGCCCGACCTTCACCAGCAGGCTCGCGACGCGATCCTCACGCTCCTTGGCGGATGAGCCGAGCTTATGGATGACGAGGGCTTCGCCGAGGATGGCGCCGACCGTCATGCGCGGATTGAGGGAGGCGAACGGGTCCTGGAACACAAGCTGCATGTTCCGCCGCATCGCGCGCAAATCGTTGCCGCCGAGCTGGCGGACATCCTGACCGTCGAACACGACCTCGCCGTCGGTCGGTTCGATCAGGCGCAGCACGCAGCGTCCCGTCGTCGACTTTCCGCAGCCGGATTCGCCGACGAGGCCGAGCGTCTCGCCGCGGTTGACCGAGAACGAGACCCCATCGACGGCATAAACGCTGCCGACCTGGCGCGACAACAGGCCGCCATGCACGGGAAAATATTTCTTCAGGCCGCTGACGCGGAGCAGGGGCTCGGTCATGCTGCGCCTCCCAACTGCGTATCTCCCAGATGACAGGCCATACGGTGGCCGGGCGCGATCTCGCGCAGCAGCGGCTCCCTCTCGGTGCAGACGCTCATGGCGTGGCGGCAGCGCGGAGCGAAGCGGCAGCCGACCGGCGGATTGATCAGGATCGGCACCGAGCCGCCGATCGCCTCCAGCCGCACCTTGTGCTCGCTGGCGAGATCGATGCGCGGGATCGAGCGGATCAGTCCCTGGGTATAGGGATGGCCGGGATTGCCAAAGAGGTCGTTGACGGGCGCCTCCTCCACCACCTTGCCGGCATACATCACGACGACGCGTTGCGCGGTCTCGGCGACGACGCCCATGGCATGGGTGATCAGCATCACCGCCATGCCGAAGCGTTCCTTCATGTCCTGGAGCAGGTCGAGGATCTGCGCCTGAATAGTGACGTCGAGGGCCGTGGTGGGCTCGTCGGCGATGATCAGTTTCGGCTTGCAGGCGAGAGCCATCGCGATCATCACACGCTGGCGCATGCCGCCGGAGAACTGATGCGGATAGTTGTGCACGCGGCCTTCGGCGTTGGGAATCTGCACCAGCTTGAGCATCTCGATGGTGCGATCGAGCGCCTGTTTCCTGGTGACATTCTCATGGCGGCGCAGGCTTTCGGCGATCTGCTCGCCGATGGTCAGCACCGGATTGAGCGAGGTCATCGGCTCCTGGAAGATGAAGCCGATCTCCTTGGCGCGGATCTCGTCGAGCTGACTGCTCGTCAGCGGCACGAGATCGCGGCCCTCGAAGATGATCTCGCCTGCCGCGATGCGGCCCGGCGGCATCGCGATCAGCTTCAGGATCGACATCGCGGTGACGGTCTTGCCGCAACCGGATTCGCCGACGACGCAGAGCGTCTCGCCGCGGTTGATGGAGATGTCGACACCGTCGACCGCCTGGAGGATGCCGTCGTCGGTGGAGAAGTGGGTTTTCAGTCCCTTGATCTCGAGCAGCGGCGCCATCAGATCACCCGCCGCGCATCGAGCGCGTCACGCAGGCCGTCGCCGATGAAGTTGATGGCGACCACTGCGATGAAGATCGCGCCGCCCGGGAACAGCGCCCAGTGCGGGCCGATGTCGAGAAAGTCTTTCGCGTCATAAAGCAGCCGGCCCCAGGTCGGCGTATCCGGCGGGAAGCCGAGGCCGAGGAAGGACAGCGTCGATTCCGCGATGATGGCTGCGGCCACGTCGATGGTGCCGGCGATGATCACCGGACCGAGCGCATTGGGCAGGATATGGCGCACCACCTGCCGTACCGGGCTGGCTCCGAGAGCGCGCGCGGCTTCGACGAATTCCTTCTCGCGGATCGACAGGAACTGGGCGCGAACGAGGCGGGCGACCGGCATCCAGCGCAAGCCACCGATCACGAGCACGATCAGGATGAAAATGCCGCCCTCGGGGCCGAACGCTGCCTTCAGCCCGTCGCGGAAGAGATAGATCAGCAGCAGCAGCAGGGGCAATTGCGGCAGCGACAAAAAGAGATCGGTGAGCCACATCAGCCCATGGCCGAGCGCGCCGCGCGACATGCCGGCGAGCGCGCCGATCAGCACACCGACAAAGACCGAGACCAGCATCGCGGCGAGACCGACCGCGAGCGAGATGCGCCCGCCATAGATCATGCGGGCGAGGATATCCTGCCCGAGATCGTCGGTGCCAAAGGGATGGGCCAGCGACGGCCCCTGCATGCCCGCCACGATGTCGATGTCGTCGATCTTGACCCGCCAGATAAAGGGGCCGACCACCACCGCCAGGATCAGAACGAGGAGCAGGAACGCGCTGACCACGGCAAGCTTGTGGCGGCTATAGCGCCGCCACGTCTCGCGCCAGGGCGAGTAGACGCGCCGCTCAGCGGAGGGAGATGCGAGGGTCAAGCCAGCCATAAAGAACGTCCGCGATGAGATTGAACAGCACGACCAGGCACGCAAAGACGAAGGTGACGGCCATCACCACCGGCGTGTCGTTGGAGAGGATGGAGGAGATCAGCAGCGAGCCGATGCCGGGGATGCGGAAGATCTGCTCGGTGACGATGGCGCCGCCGAACACCGCCGGGATTTGCAACGCAATCAACGTGACGACCGGGATCATCGCGTTGCGCATCACATGCTTGATGATCACCCGCCTCTGGCCGATGCCCTTGGCGCGCGCGGTGGTGACGTAGTCGAGCCGGATCACGTCGAGCATCGCCGAGCGCACGAAACGCGTCATCGACGCAGCCTGGAACAGGCCGAGCACCGCCACCGGCATGATGGCCTGACGGATCATCTCCAGCACCCAGTGAATTCCCGTGCCCTTGATGTCGGTCGTGTAGACGAAAGGCAGCCAGTCCAGCGTGACCGAGAAGATCAGGATGAACAGGATGCCGGTGAAGAAGGTCGGCAGCGAGAAGCCGACAAAGGCGAGCGTGTTGGCGACCTGGTCGAACAGCGAATAAGGTTTCGTCGCGGCGTAGACCCCGACCGGGATCGCGATCAGGAGCGCAAGGATCTGCGCCGAGCCGATCACGTACAGCGTCGTTGGCAGTCGCTGGAGAATGAGCGTGTCCACGTTCATCCGGCTGACGAAGGAGAAACCCCAGTCGCCGTGCAGCATGGCGTTGAGCCAGTGCAGGTAACGAAGGTAGATCGGATCGTCGAGGCCGAACTTCGCCCGAAGCGCGAGAGCGACTTCGGGCGGCACGTTCGGATTGGTCGCTAGCTCGGAGAAGGGATCGCCCGGGGCGAGTGCGAGCACGACGAACAGCACGAGCGAAATTCCGAGCAGGCTCGGAATCGCGATCAGGAGGCGACGCAGGACATACTGGCTCATGAAGAAGGACCGCTCTAGGCGTGCGTGATCATTCTTCGCGGTACCAGTCGAACAAATTGTCGGTCTCGTTGGCCCAGCCGGAAACGACCGGGCGCAGATTGTTGGCGGCCGCCTCGACCTTCAGACGGTGCTGCACCGGGATGAAAACGATGTCCTGGTACATGAGATCATTGGCCTTGATGTAGAGCGCCGCGCGCTTGACCGGATCCATTTCGCCGTCGGCGGCCAGGATGGTCGCGTCGTACTCCTTGTTGACCCAGCGCGGGAAGTTGGTGCCCTGCCACTTGTTCTCCTTGGTGGCGACGAGGTTCGAAAGGTAACGACGCATGTGCTGCGACGGATCGGGCTGGCTCAGCGGGATCTGGAACATCTCCATGTCGGCGTAGAACTTGGAATAGGTGTCGGGATTGCCGACGTCGGAGGAGAAGAACACGGAGGCGACGACCGATTTCAGCTCGACGTCGATACCCGCCTTCTGGCAGGCCTGCTTGACGATGGCCTGCGTCTTCTGGCGCGGCCCGTTGATCGCGGTCTGGTAGAGGAGCTTCAGCTTCTTGCCGTCCTTCTCGCGGATGCCGTCGGCGCCCGGCTTCCAGCCGGCGTCGTCGAGGATCTTCGAGGCCTTCTCGACGCTGAACTCCCACGAGGTGTTCTTGGACACGAATTTTTCGGGCCCGTTGAGGAAGTTGGCGGTGGTGCGGCCGGCGCGGCCGTAGATGGCCTTCTTGACCGATTCGCGATCGATCAGCAGCGAGAGCGCCTTGCGCACCGCTGGATCAGAAAACAGCGGGTGCTTGGTCTTTATCGAGGAGCGTTCGCCGTCGACCTCGGTGTTGGGATCGGTGAAGTTCAGCGCGATGAATTCGGTGTCGCCGCCGACGGCGTAGACGGTTTTTCCCTTGCCGCCCTTCTCCAGGCGCAGCAGCACGTCGTCCTCGACCTGAATGTTCCAGCCGAAATCATATTCGCCAGTCTGGATCACCGCGCGCGCGGCAGAGACGGCGTCGCCGCCGCCCTTCATCTCGATCGAATCGAAATAGGGGCGGTTGGCCATGTGATAATCGGGATTGATCACGCCGCGGACAAGATCGCCCGGCTTGAACTCGACGAACTTGTAGGGGCCGGTACCGACCGGCGAGAGGTTGGTCGGCGCCTCCCGCGACTTGGACCCCATATAGTCCTTGAACAGATGTTTCGGGATGATGGTATTGGGAGCCCCGACAAAAGCGTCGGCCCAGAACGGCGTCGGCTTGTTGAACAGGATGCGAACCGTGAGGTCGTCCACCTTCTCGACGGTGATGTCGCGGAGCGTCGCGATGGTCAGTGCGGAGGTCGCCGGATCCTTGGCATATTCCCAGTTGAAGACGACGTCGTCGGCCGTGAACGGCGTGCCGTCATGCCATTTGACGCCGGGCTTGAGTTTCCAGGTCACCGACTTGCCGTCGGCGGCGAGGCCACCGTTCTGGATCGAGGGAATTTCGGCGGCCAGGACCAGCTTCATGTTGCCGTCGGGATCCCAACAGGCGAGCGGCTCGTAGAACAGACGCGCGCCGTCCTGGTCCTTGGTGCCGGTGGCGAAATGCGGATTGAGCAGGGTCGGCCCCTGCCACCACAGCAGCTTGAGCGCGCCACCGCCGCCGCGCTTGGTCGGCTTGTAGGTCGAGGCGCCCTCGGCCATGGCGACGCCGCCAAGCGCGAGAATCTGGTTGGCCAAAGGCGCGG
The DNA here is from genome assembly GCF_055807635.1 of Bradyrhizobium sp. Kon56. Lineage (NCBI taxonomy): Bacteria > Pseudomonadati > Pseudomonadota > Alphaproteobacteria > Hyphomicrobiales > Nitrobacteraceae > Bradyrhizobium > Bradyrhizobium sp. Kon56. The sequence goes on from NZ_JBVVOU010000003.1 coordinate 310,458, forward strand.
TGAGACCCACGGCGGCAAGACGCTGAATGAAGCCGCGGCGATCCATCCGCCCGTCCTTCACGTCACCGATCATCGAACGCAGTTGTTTATCCAGCATGGTTGTCCCCGTCTGGTTCCCGTATGGATGCAGGCGGTCGCGCGAGGCGACCACCGGGCTTGGCTGGCGGTAGATGGCACACCGAATGGGGTGCGCGTCAACTGCGACCGTGTGTATGCAAACGGTCTTCTGACTGTCTGTTGGGCAAAACCATATTCCGCAGCCCATCCGATCGGCAATCCAGCATCAAAACACGCTGAATTCCGCGCTGCACTGCAGAAAATTTGATCGCCGCATCAGACGAAGTATCGAGGCGAAATTCTACGCCACGGACATGTCGAGCGGCGGCGCGACGTGGTCTGGCAGCGGACAGACGTAAGGCGTCTTGGCTGTCCGCTTCTGGAGGTCAGCCTTGGCAGCCTTGATCAGCTCCGGGTCCGTCAGCGCCTTGATACCGATGCCGGCCATCGCCTTGGCGGCCTGCACCATGGCCTTGTGCGCATGCGCGCTCTTGCCCTGCGCGACCACCTGCCAGGTGTGGAAGGGCGTACCGATTGCAACCGTGGGTGCGTGGACCTGCACGGTCGGCACCACCCAGCTCACGTCGCCGACGTCGGTCGAGCCGACCAGCGGATTGCGCTTGGCATCCAGTGGCACCAGGAAGTCAGCCAGCGGCCGGTCGGTCGGCTCCATGCCGATCGCGTAATAGACCGACTCGATGTCCTTGTCGCTCAGCGTTGCGCGGATCTCCGTGGCAAAGCCCTTGTCTGCGTCGTCGAAATGCGGCGGTCCGAGCTCTTCCATGACCCGATGCAGCGCCTGCTCCAGCGGCGTGTTCGGCAGGATGTTGGAGACCGCGGAGATGATCTTCATCTCGACCTTGGTCTCGGTCATCAGCGCCGCGCCGTCCGCGATCTTGCTCACGCGTCCGACCAGCTCGTTCATGCCGGGCAGATCACGGGCGCGGATCGAATAGCGCACGCGCGCATGCGCCTGCACCACGTTCGGGGCGATGCCGCCGGTGTCGAGCAGCGCGTAGTGCACGCGCGCGTCGCTCGGCATGTGCTCGCGCATATAGTTCACGCCGACATTCATCAGCTCCACGGCGTCGAGCGCGGAGCGGCCGAGATGCGGCGAGGCCGCCGCATGCGAGGTACGGCCGGTGAAGATGAAATCGGCGCGGGTGTTGGCCAGTGACGGCGTCACCGCGACTTCCCAGAAGCTGTGCGGATGCCAGGTGATGGCGATGTCGGCGTCTTCGAATGCACCGGAGCGCACCATGAAGGCTTTTGCCGCGCCGCCCTCCTCCGCGGGGCAGCCGTAATAGCGCACGCGGCCCGGCACCTTGTTCTCGGCAAGCCAGTCCTTCACCGCCGTCGCGGCGAGGAGAGCTGCGGAACCCAGCAGATTGTGACCGCAGCCATGGCCGTGGCCGCCAGTCTCGACCGGACGATGCTCCGCGACGCCGGCCTCCTGGCTCAGGCCCGGGAGCGCGTCATATTCCCCCATGAAGGCAATGACCGGTCCGCCCTCGCCCCATTCGCCCGTCACCGCGGTCGGAATGCCCGCGACCTGCTCGGTGATGCGGAAACCCTGATGACGCAACTCGGCGAGATGCTCGGCGGCGGATCGCGCCTCGGTGTAGCAGACTTCGGGCATGCCCCAGACCTTGTCGCTGAGGTCGATGAAACGTGCCTTGATCGTGTCGATGCCACGCCAGATGTCGCTGCGGTTGTCCATGCTTCGGCCCCGTGATCCCTCGGTCAAACGAAGCGGCAATGGTTAGCAGCTTCATTGTACCGCGCCTAGCACCTCGCCGGACAGCAGCCATGCGGCCAATGCCGGAGGCCCGCTCGACCGACCGTGCATCAAGCCTTCCCGCGCCTTTCAAAGATTTCATCCGGTGCCTCGGGAATAGTTGGGGAACGAGGCTTTCAAGACGGCCTCCTCCGGCCTAAATTATCCGTGCTTCGCGCGTCGTTCCGCTAATCGGCGGAGCGATGCTCTCAGCCAGGAGAACTCCATGCCCGCCCTGACCGAATGGAGAGTGCCACCGGCCAATCAGCCGCGTGCGAGCGATTACGGTTTCGATCTCGACCGCGCGCTCGCCTCCGTCGTCGGCCTGCATGCCATCATCCCGCCGGACGCCTTCAGTGCCGAGACACTGGGCACCGAACGCGCCGGCAACGGCGTCGTGATCGACGATGGGCTGGTGCTCACCATCGGTTACCTCATCACCGAAGCAGAGTCGGTGTGGCTGCATGTCGGAGACGGGCGCGTAGTGGAGGGACATGTGCTCGGCTTCGATGCCGTCACCGGCTTTGGCCTGGTGCAGGCGCTCGGCCAGCTCGATGTCGCCCCCTTGCCGCTCGGGATCTCGGCCGAGACCCGGCTCGGCGACCGCGTCGTGGTCGGCGGCGCCGGCGGACGCACGCGTTCGGTCGCGAGCCAGATCGTGGCCAAGCAGGAATTCGCCGGCTACTGGGAATATCTGCTGGACGAGGCCATCTTCACCCATCCCGCGCACCCGAATTGGGGCGGCACGGCGCTCCTCAACGAGCGCGGCGAGCTGATCGGCATCGGCTCGCTGCAGCTCGAACGCGAGCGCGAGGCCAAGGCCGAGCACGTCAACATGATCGTGCCGATCGACCTGTTGAAACCGATCCTGGACGATCTGCGCAAATTCGGCCGCGTCAACAAGCCGGCACGGCCGTGGCTCGGACTGTTTTCGACCGAGATCGACAACCGCGTGGTTGTGATCGGGATCTCCGCCAATGGTCCCGCCGCCCGTGCCGAGCTCAAGACCGGCGACGTCATCCTCGCGGTCGACGGCGAGAAGGTCACGAGCCAAACCGGCTTCTACAAGAAGCTGTGGGGCCTCGGCGCTGCCGGCGTCGACGTGCCGCTGACGGTACATCATGAAGGCGTCACCTTCGACGTCACGGTGACCTCGACCGATCGCTACAAGCTCTTGAAGGCGCCGAAGCTGCACTGACGATCAGAACTGACGCAGGGAAGCGACGATGAGCGAGGCCGTCGTTGACGATATCGTGGCCGTGCTGCCGCCGCTGCTCAATGCGCTGGAGGCGCTCGCCTTTTTTCAGCGCAACCTGCACCCGCCGGCCTTCGGCTCCTTGATGAATGCGATTGGCGCTCCCGACGAGGCGTTGCAAACGGCGCGCGCGGCAATCCGAGAATGGCCGGAGGAGTTCACCGGACTGCGCGAGCGGCTCGATCGTGCCTGCGACGAGACGCTCGCCGCCTTTGCCGGCCTGCGCGAGGTCGAACGTGGCAATGGCGACCTCGTCGCGGTCTTCCGCGCACTACGTCATGTGCCGCGCGCGCAGGAGGCACTCTATCCGCTGGCCGTGCGGTTTCCGCCGGTCAGCAGTTTCTTCCTCAACGCCGCGAATCGCGAGAATGCCGACCTGTTGTCGCGGCTCGAAGCCGGCGCGGACGCGCACACCGGCATCATCCACGATCACAACGAGCCCGGCAGCCGCGGTGGCTTTTCGGTCTACGTGCCCGAATATTATACGCCCGATCGCGCCATGCCGCTGGTGATGGCGTTGCACGGCGGCAGCGGCAACGGCCGCGGTTTCCTGTGGAGCTGGCTGCGCGATGCCCGCAGTCTTGGTGCGATCCTGGTGGCGCCGACCGCGACCGGCCCAACCTGGGCGCTGATGGGTGACGATTCCGACACGCCCAACCTCATGCGCATTCTCGAAACCGTGCGCAGCCGCTGGACCATCGACGCCTCGCGCATGCTGCTCACCGGCATGAGCGACGGCGGCACCTTCTGCTACGTCACTGGCCTCGACGGCGCCTCGCCCTTCACGCATCTCGCGCCGGTGTCGGCGACCTTCCATCCGCTGATGGTCGAAATGGCTGACGCTGCGCGTCTGCAGCGCCTGCCGATCTTCATCGCGCACGGCAAGCTCGACTGGATGTTTCCGGTGCAGACCGCGCGGCAGACGCAGGCGGCCCTCGCCGCCGCCGGCGCCGACGTCACCTATCGCGAGATCGACGACCTCAGCCACACCTATCCTCGCGAGATCAACGCGGAGCTGGTGCAGTGGCTGAATGGAGAATGAACAACCTCTCCTTCCCTGCGCCCTACTGCCGCGGAACAACCGATCCGGGCCGACGTTATCGCCCGTCATCGGAGGTTTCGCCATGCGGATGTTTCTTGGAATGATTTTGGGCGCGCTGCTGCTTGCCTGCGGCGTGTATGTCTATGACTCCATGCAGACGTCGTCGGTTGCTCATGGCGAGGTCGCGACGACCAATCGCACCATCGTAAACTGGGATGTCGCCAAAGCCGATTGGGACGCGCTGCGCGATCGCGCGCACAAGGACTGGGTCCGCATCTCCTCCAAGTAACGACGTGGTATCATGAATGAGGCGCCGTCGCGGGTCCGCGGCGGCGCCTTCGTATTGCGCGGTGAATATCGCTCGGCTCAGTTCATCTTGGCCTTGCGGGCGTCGGCGATGACCTGCTCGAACTCGTTCATGCTGAGCACGCCGGGCACGCGGTATTTGCCGACGATGAAGGACGGCGTGCCGCGGAAACCGAAGGCTTCGGCCTGCTCGTTGTTGCGCTTGAGCACGGCGTCGATGTCCTTGGCGTGATCGGCGAGATCGCGCTTCAACCGATCCATGTCGACGCCGGCCGCCGCGAGCAGTTCGTTGATGCGCGGCTCCGTCAGGCGCGAGCTGACGCCCATCATGGCGTCATGGGCCTGGTGGTATTTGTCCTGGAATTTCGCCGCCAGCGCGGTCCGCGCGGCCGTGACCGAAACCGGACCGAGAATCGGCCAGTCCTTCATCACCAGCCGGACCTTGCCGTCGTCCTGGATGACCTGACGCAACTCGGGCTCGAGCTTGCGGCAATAGGGGCAGTTATAGTCGGACCATTCGATGATGCTGATATTCCCGTCGGGATTGCCGGCCACGGGAACGTCGGGATCGCGCAGCACCTTGGCTTCGGTCAGCACCTCGTCTTCGTCGGTTGCCGCCCGCGCCGCGGTGATCCCACCGGCGACAAGGGCGCCCGCTCCAATCAGCGTCAGCGCCGCGCGCCGCGTCGGCACAAGGCTCTTATTCCTGAATCCAGCCATATCTCGTTCCATTTCGGTCCCATTTCCGTGGATACGGTCCGAGACTGGGAATTGTTACAGGTCATATAGAGTGTCGCGGCGCCGATGTCATCGCCACGCTATGCCGGTATCGGGGCCGGCGCTTGCGCAGCCACAGCGCGGGGCAGCATTGCCATCAGCGTCCCGGTCATCGTGGCGATCAACGTGACCTTGCCCTCGTGCTCGGCAAACGCCCTGGCCTCGCAAAAGGTCAGCGTGCGGCCGGGCTTGACCACCTCTGCCTTGAAGACGAAACGCTCGCCCCGTGCCGGCGCGAGCAGCGTAGTCTTGAACTCGACGGTGAGGATATCGGCCTCGCGCGGCATCAGGGTGAAGGCGGCGACACCACAGGCATTGTCGAGGCCTGCGGTAATGATGCCGGCGTGGACAAAGCCGTTCTGCTGTGTGAGGGCCGGCGAATGCAGCATGGCTAGTTCAGCCTCGCCCGGCGCAAGGCGGACGATCACGATACCGAGCGTGTGCATCGCCGGCTGGCCGTCGAACATGGCGATGGCAGCCGCGCGATAGCCCGGGTTCTTCGGCTCATATGCAGCCATGGCTCAGGCCTCCGCCTTCTCGGCGAGGTGCCTCAAGGCCACCTCGCGGATGGCATCCGTGAACGGCACCGATTTGCGCTGGCTACGGTCCATGTGCACGCCCGTGATCTCGCAGAACGCGGCGATCTCGCCGGTCTCGGCATTGGTCATGTCGTGCCGGAAGCGGATCGATTTGTCGCGGATCTCAAGCAGATGGCTGCCGATCTCGACGATGTCGCCGGCGCGCAGCTCGCGCTTATAGGTGATGTTCTGCTGCACGGCGGCCATGCCGCGGCCGGAGCCGCGCAGATAGCTCGGCGTCAGCCCGAGGCGGGCGAACAGATTCCAGTTGGCCTCGTCGAATTTGCCGACATACCACATGATGTTCATATGGCCGGCGTGATCGCACTGCCATGGATAGACCGTGCCGCGATAGGTCGCCTCCTGCTCCATCGCAATTCTCCCTGGCCTTTTCTGCCTTTGATTGTCGATACGGTAGCGTATCAACCTCCTCCCGCGTTAGCAATACGGCACCGTATCAAGAATCGGCGAGGCTGCCTGCATGAGTGACGGCAAAGGCGATGTCTGGGTCGAGGCAGGGCTCACCGAGCTCGCCCGATCGGGAGTCGAGGGGGTTCGGGTCGAGGTGCTCGCCAAGAACCTGGGCGTCACCAAGGGCGGCTTCTACCGCCGCTTCGCCGACCGTGCCGCGCTGCTCGGTGCCATGCTGGAGCGCTGGCGCGAGGGGCGCTCAATGGCGATCGCGCAGCAGACGAGCCTTGATGGCCAAGAGCCCCGCGAACGGCTGCGGGCGGTGATCCAGCTCTATTCCGAGCGGCTCAATCCCGACGGGATGGCAATCGAGCTTGCGATCCGGCAATGGGCCCGCTCGGACGAGGGCGCCGCCGCGGCGGTGGCGAACGTAGACGCGGCGCGGCTGAAGCACGTCACCGAGCTCTATCGCGCGACCGGCCTCGATACCGAGGCAGCCGAAGCGCAGGCCTTCCTGTTCTACTGCTTCATCTTCGGCCAGAGCCTGCTGTTCGTCGAGCGCGGCCCGCGCAAGCGATCGCAGCTCGTCGCGAAATCGGCCGAGAAGCTCCTGGATTAAAGCAAGAGGCCGGAGCTTGGCTCCGGCCTCTGCGTCGTCTGGAAGCGTCAGGCGGCGCCCTTCAGCTTCTTGTTGCATTCGCTGTAATAGCCGCCGCCCTTCTCGATCCACTTCATGCCGCCATTGCCGTTGGTGGCCTTGTTGGCGTTGTACTGGTCGACGCAGGTATGCAGACGCCCCTTGCCGGGGGTCTCCTTGGCGTATTTCGGATCGACCGCGTTCGGATAGATCGCGGGGCCGGCCGGCAGGGTCGGGGCAGCAGCCGGGGCGGCCTCCTTCTTCGCCTGCTTCGGCTCGGCGGGAGCGACGGGCGCAGCAGGAGCGGCCGCGGTCGGCGCAGCCGCTGGCGTCGCGTCCGCGCCGCACTGGGCCTTGCGGAAGTCATTCCACTTCGTGGTGCCGAGCGACCCGTCCTTCTTGGCGGCCTGGTATTTCGCGCTGCACTCCTGCGAGGTCAGCGCCTGCGCCGGCGCACTTGCCACCAGCGCGGCAAAGCCCGACAGCGCAACTGCACACAGCAACTTTGATTGAATGGTCATCCTTGGTCTCCTCCTTGATCTTCCCCCGAGGGAAGTGAACCGAGGATTGCTATCCTAGCGTGCCGCCCGCCCGCGACAAGGAAGCGATGGCTGCTGCCGCCAAAATATAGTGATCCTCCACGTTCCAATTATTCATCTCGCGTTCAGCAACGCCAGCCGACTTTCGCGCCCTTCGCAATTCCCGCAAGAAGAGTGCAGCACCATGACCCTCACATCTCGCCTCGCCGTCGTCGCTCTCGCCTCCCTGCTCGCCACCGGCACCGCCTTCGCGCAGACCGCCGCGCCGGCAGCAAAGACCGACACCAAAACCACAACCGCCGCCCCCATGGACAAGAAGGCACCGAAGGAGCACTCGGCCGAGTCGCTCGAATGCTCCAAGCTGGCCGACGCCAAGGGCCTGCACGGCAAGGAGCGCAAGAAATTCCGCTCCGAATGCATCAAGACCGCCAAGGCCGGCATGGCCGCGCCGGCTGCGGACAAGAAGTAAATCCTTCCCCCCTGCTCGCGGCTTCGGCGAGAGGCGCGCGCATTGCGGCATGACGTGGCCGCAATTGTGCGCCTCTTGTTGATTTGCGATAAGGTGGTGTGAAGCAAATCACCGCCTCCCTGCCGTTCGAATGGCCGAGCCGTGCCAAGATCTTGAGCACGGTGGAAACGCTCGTCATTGGCACCGCCGGGGGCCTCGTGTTTCTGCTCGCGGGCCTTCCGGGGGGATTGATCTCGGGCTCCATGATCGCGGTCGGGATCGCCGCGATCGCCGGTCGCCAGCTGACGCTGCCGCCGATCCTGACCCAGACGGTGCTGGTGCTGCTCGGCATTTCGTTAGGATCAGTCGTCTCTCGCCACCTGCTTCAACAGGTCAGTGCCTATCCGCTCACCATCGGGCTGCTCGCGCTCGCGACCTTCTGCTCGACCTTCGGCTCCAGTTATTATCTCCAGCGCATTCACGGCTGGGACCGCACCTCGGCCTTCCTCGCCGGCAGCCCCGGCGCGCTGTCGCAGATCACGATTTTGGCGGTCGAGCGGGGCGCCGACCTGCCGGGCATCGCGGTGGTGCAGACCATGCGCGTCATCATCCTCACCGCGGCCCTGCCGATGGTGCTGGCGTTCGCCAGCGTCGCGCCCTCCGTCGCGCCATCGCTGACGACGACGATCGCCTCGCCGCTCGACCTCGTCGAGCTGGTCGCGGCCTCGCTGGCCGCGGCACTCCTCCTGCGGCTGATCAGGTTTCCGGCGAGCTGGATGTTCGGTGCGATGATCGGCTCAAGCGTGCTGCATGGCGCCGGTTGGGTCGAGGGCGGCCTGCCGGACTGGGTACGCGGCGTGGCGCTGGTCGGCATCGGCGCCCTGATCGGCAGCCGCTTCGCGCGGATGCGGATCAAGACGCTCGCCGGCCACATCAACGCGGCGCTGGGCTCGTTTGCCGTCGCCATCGCCGTCTCCGCGATCTTCGTCGGCATCGTGGCGCTCACCACGCAGGTGAAATTCTCCGATGTCGTGGTCGCCTACGCACCGGGCGCGATGGACGCCATGCTGGCGCTGGCCCTGACGCTGCACATCGATCCGATCTTCGTCGGCGCACATCACCTCTCGCGCTTCGTCTTCGTGACGATCGCGACGCCGGGCATTGTGCACCTGTTCGGCCGGACGCAGGACGATGTGGATGATTGAGCCTCAGCGCTTCGCCGTCGCAAAGAATCCCCACGCGGCGATCGCAGCCATCAAGAGCGAGATCAGCACGTTGTAGCCGGCAAGCGAGAGGCCGAGGAAGCGCCACTGCACCTCGTCGCAGCGGACCACCTTCACGGTGTCGAGCCGCGACAGCAGGTCGGTGGCGCTGCCGAGATTGACGATGGGACCGGAGCAGTCGGTCGGTCCCTTCCAAAAGCCCCATTCGACGCCGGAATGATAGGTGCCGAGCCCGGCATTGGCGATGCTCGCCAGCGCAAGGATCGCCAGGCCCGCGAGCAGCAACGGCCTCGGCGCACCGCCCCGCGCCGCGAGTGCGATGAGCAGGCCGAGCGGGATCACGAGGTAATAGGCGTAGCGCTGCTCCAGGCAGAGCGGACAGGGCACAATCCCGAGCACCAGCTGGAAGAACCAGGCACCCGCGATGGTCGCGGCTGCCGTCAGTCCGGCCGCGAGCGAAGCGGCCAGCGCGGGGCTCGTGGCCGCCGATTTGAATGCAGGTATTGCGGCACTCTGGGTTGTCACGGCAGCCTCTTTTCGATGGGTCGCTTTCCAAGGCTGTAACCCCGGCTCATGCGGCTGTCGAGAACGGCCCGGATCACTTTGGCGCGGGTTGACCCCGCTTGGTCCATGGCTATAGTCCGCCGGCTTCGCGACGCCCGCCTAGGGCCGACCGAGGGCCCCTGTGGCGGAACTGGTAGACGCGCTCGACTCAAAATCGAGTTCCGCAAGGAGTGCTGGTTCGATTCCGGCCAGGGGCACCAACTAGGCTGTTCAAGCCCGTTCTAAATCGTCCGCAACCATCCGCAGTACTCCAAACCTGGCGTTGCTCGGTACGCGTCAGGCCCGACTTCCGGCTCGATCTTCAGATGGCCGAGATGTCCAGCTTCGAGCCATCGGTCAGACGCGACAGCCGGAACGGTGCGGGATCGACGCAAGGAGTGTCGTTGACGAGAAGCTGTGCGGCCAGATAGCCGAGGCCCGGGCCCAAACCGAAGCCGTGACCCGAGCAGCCCGCTGCGAGGACGAGGCCTTCCACCCGGTCCACCTTCGACACGACAGGCACTGCATCCGGCGTGCAATCGACGAAACCGCCCCAAGCGCTACCGATCTTTATTTCGCCGAGTTGGGGGAAGGTTTTCCGGACACTCGCCACCACTTGGCTCACCAGCCATTTCAAGGGCGGAGGATCCAGCACGCGATTCTGTTCGAAGATCCGATCGTCGTTGGTCAGCAGCGCCGTCATTGAATCCGGCCCCGAAACGAACGATTGGCCGACGCCAATCCTGACGTTCTTCAGGCGACGCAAGAACTGCGGCATGAATTCCCGGCTGTACCGGATAGCCTGGGGCGTGATTTCGAGGTTCGCCTTGCCGCTGATCGCAAGCGTATAGCTGCCGTCCAGTCGACGCGTGATCGTGCAGTAGGGTGTGGAGACCGCCTCGCCTATGTTGATTGTCGGGGTGGAACGCAGCGCGGTCTGACGGATGCTCGCTTGGGGAAAACTGATCCCGAGCGGCCGAAGGAAGCGCGAGGACCAGGCGCCGGCGGCGCAAAGCACCGCGCTGGTTCTGATATAGCCCTTCTCCGTGTGCACGCCTGCAATCTTGCCATTGGCCAAGTCGAGCGCCCGCGCGGCGCATCCCTGGTGGATCGTGGCGCCCAGAATTCTGGCCCCTTCGGCGATAGCCGGCGCGGCGAGCGCAGGTTCGGCCTTGCCGTCCCGAGCCGAATAGGTCCCGCCGACCCATTTGTCGCGCGCTTCGGGGACGCGCTCGGCCACCTCCGCCCGGCTCAGCACGCGGGTGTCGACGTCGTACTCCCTGGCGACCTCGCGCCACCTTTCCCAGCCGGCGAGCACAGCCTCGTCGTGGGTCGCATAGACGAGTCCGCAGCGCCGAAATCCGAGGTCCCGATTGATATCGCGCGTGAGCTCGTCCCACAGCCGCATAGAGATCACCGAGAGTGGCAGTTCGCGGCGATCGCGGTTCTGCTGCCGGCACCAACCCCAGTTTCGGCTCGATTGTTCACAGGCGACGTGACCCTTCTCGAGGAGCGCCACAGAGAGGCCGCGCTTCGCCAGGTAATAGGCGGCCGTAGCGCCGAGGATACCGCCGCCGAGTATAACGACATCGGCCTCGGCCGGGAGACGCTCATCGCTGTGAATGCGCTCGACATGGGGCGACATGTTCCAACGAACCTCGGCTGCCAAGAACGCGGAAGCAAAATTCCGATCAACCCTTCATCGCATCAGGCGCCCGATAGAATGTGCTGAAATCATCTAGGACTTCGCAAGATGTTCGGGTTTTTGAGCGCTTGAGCGATACGAGCTGCTCAAGCGCGATCGTCCCAGTTCGGCGCAACGGCGGCGCGACCTGCTTGTCCACGGAGACTGGACCGCTTTTCGATGCCCCAGCAAAATGGACCCAGACCGTCGCGATTGGCTCGGCGACACCGGGACGAGTGATGTCCTGAACCACGAGCGTCGAGAAGGTACCAGCGCGGCGGCAAAGCCCATTTCGGCGCCCGAAGTCATCTTCCGCACTGTCTCGATCGTCTTCCAGACGCCGACATAGCCGGGTTTCATCACAAAGCTGTCGCCGGCGCGGAAAATGCGAGGCTCCTTGCCTTCCTCGGTCAGCTCCACCACGCCGGAAAGGATGTGGCAGTACTCGAAGGTCTCGCCCTTGATCGAGCGGTTCTTGCCAGGCGTGGCTTCCCAGACTCCGGTCTTCACCGAGTCGGCGCGGGAGGAGTCCTGCTCCCAGCTCCTGAGGTCATCGAGGCCGGACCGGCGAAGGCCGGTCGACGGCGTCAAGCGTTTGCTCCGATCGCAGGCAGACGGTCTAGCCTTCGAGGTCGTGAGCGGTGCCGGCATCCATGGATGTGCCGGGTTCGAGCAGCACGACCTCGCAGACGTCGTCCAGCGCGACAGGGCAATGCTCTACCCCATGCGGGACCACGATGAACTCGCCTTGCTCGATGATCTCGTCCCGATCACGAAACTTCATCAGCAGGCGGCCTTTGTGCACCAGGAAGAGTTCGTCACCGCTCCTGTGAAAGCGCCAGGCGAACTCGCCCGCGAACTTGGCGAGCTTGATCTGCATGTCGTTAATCTGACCCGCGATCTTCGGAGACCAAGTCTCCTTGAGCTGCCCGAACGAGCTGGCCAGGTTCTTCTTGTGGAGCGGCGAGAGATGCCGGTTCAGAGCGGCCACGTCACGGATGATGGCCCCAAGCTGGCGAGCGACGTCCTTGTCGTCGGCCGGATACTTGCCGTCCAACGCGGCCGTGCCGATAGTGAAGCCGGCGGCTCCTGCGTCCTTCAGGATGGCGATCCGCTCAGGCGTATCAATCGAGCCGGCCACGTAGACGGGCTTGGGCACCGCCGCGCACACCGCCTTGATGAGGGCCGGGACGTCTTCCTTGGAGCGATAGGCGAGCAGGTCGAGGCCATACACGCCCTCCCGCACGGCGAGCGCCTGGGCGCTCTCAACGATCTCCTCGATGCTCCCTTCGAGCACGCTCGGATGACCGGTGATGCGACCCGGGAAGGGGCAGTATTGAATGCCGGTGCCAGCAAGGATCGGCAACACGTCGTCAACATGTGTGCCGCCGAGCAAGACGTCGACGCCGATTTCAACCGCCGCTTTCGCCGAAACGATCTCACTTTGCCGGTCGAGTGAGACGACTTCGAGATAGGAGGTGGCGCCGTCTGCCTTGATGACCCGGTTGAGAACTTTGAGTCGATCAATCGGCAGGCCGATGTCCTTGAAACCGATGTGGCGAACGCCAAGCCTCAGGGCGGTCTTGAGTTGTTCAGAGGCGTCCCCGACGGTGCGATCGTTGCGCGTGAGCATGAAGATAAAGCGAAGGCCCATTAGACTACCCCTTCTTTGGTCTTAATTTGCGCGGCGACGAGCCTTCGCGCGTAAGCTAGCGCGGTCTCGAGACTGCCGGTGTCGGCGATGCCCGCAATGTCGAATGCCGTGCCGTGATCAGGGCTTGTACGGACGAACGGCAGGCCGAGCGTGATGTTCACACCCTTTTCGAGGCCGAGATATTTCACCGGAATCAGGCCCTGATCGTGATATTGGGCCACGACCACATCGAAGCGGCCCTTGCGGGCCTGCATGTAGACAGTGTCCCCGGGCCAGGGGCCACTGGCGTCGATGCCCTCGGCGCGGGCCGCTTCGATCGCAGGCCGGATGATCTGGATTTCTTCGTCGCCGAAGAGACCACCTTCGCCGGCATGGGGGTTGAGCCCTGCCACTGCAATGCGCGGCGCCGCGATCCCGAGGGCCTTGCCGCCCTCATTTGCGAGCCGGATCGCCGACATCTGGGCATCGAAATCCGCTTGGTCGATGGCTTTGCGCAGCGACATGTGGATGGTGACGAGAACCGTGCGGATATCATCGTTGGCCAGCATCATCGCAACGCGCTCCGCACCACCATAGTCGGCGAGGATTTCGGTGTGCCCGGGATAGCGAATGCCCGCGCTTGCCATCGCTTCCTTGTTGATCGGTGCGGTGACGATGCCGCTGACCTTGCGGGCCTTGGCTGCCGCGACGGCGGCGACGATGGCATCGAAGGAAGCTTGGCCGGACATGGCGCTGACGCTCCCGAGCGGAGGCGGCGCGATGATTTGCGTCGCCTCGACAACTTCGATGGACCGCGGCTCAGAGCGCGCCTCTTCAGGTCGGGCGATACGCCTGACCGTCAGCTCGAGACCCAGACGATGGACGATATTCTCCATCACGACGTAGCTGCCGAATACGACCGTGCCTTCGCCGGCTTTGGCCAATGTCTTCGCCACGATCTCCGGGCCGATGCCGGAGGCATCGCCCATTGTGACGGCGAGGGGAGCGGATTGGGTCATGATACAACCAGTTCTGATACCGAGGTGCCAAGGCGGAGCCGCGTGATCGCACGACGCAGCGTATCGTCGTCGCCAAAGCCGCCTGCCTTCATGGCGATCAGCAGCTCTCGTCCATCTCCGAGGGACGTGCGGCCAAGCGGAAAGCCTGGCTCGAGCTCTTGCAGGATCTCGAACTCATAAATGTCCAGGCCGTCCAGAATCGCCTCCATGGTGTCCCCGCCTGTGGCGATCACCATATCGAAACGCTCGTCGGCCAGCCGTCGAGCCGCATTTTGAGCAATGTCGCGCAGGACGGATCCGGGATCATTCATCCGTTCGATCGGAGCCTGCAGCAGAGCGATTCCAGGCTCCATTGCGATGCAGTCGGCCTGACGATGGCTGCGCGGATTGGCGCTGCCGATCGCAACAAGAATGTCGCCACTAACCGCGGCGGTCACGTCCGACGCAACCGCAAGCGGCGCAAGACGCTTCGCCAGGGCAAGGGCCATGCCCGGAGAGCCCACCCATAGGATCGACTCCGGATCCGGCAGGGCCGCAACTTGTTTGTCGAGATCGGCCTGTGTCGCAGCATCAAGGATGACGACGCTTCCGATGGAGGCCGGAACGAGCTCAGCCAGCCGAGAATGTCGCGCCGGATGGACGGGGTCGCGACCGTATTCGGTCTCCGTTACAGGAATGCCGTCCACAAGCTGAACGCCGTCGACGGTTGTACGCCCAGCGCCAGGGAACGCAGGTGCAAAGACCAGCATCTTGCGGCCGCTTACGGTGAAGGCCGCTTCCATCTCGGCCGTCACGTGCCCGCGAAGAGTCGAGTCGACGGTCTTGTAGAGGACAACCCGCGAAGCGAGCTGCTCGGCAAGTTCTGACTGCCGCCGCGCCGCTTGCGAAACCGGCACTGATCTAGATCCGCTATCAACGGCGACAATCGTGGCCTCCTGGTGCGGCAGCCGGCGTCGGCCGACAACGGCTCGCAAACCGCGCTCGACAAACGGACCGGCCCCATCGGCGGCGCTGGTCAGGTCGTCGGCTAGGATACCGATTGTGTATTCGCCATTGGTTCGCATGGATCAATTATGCTAAGCAAATTCAACATAAAAAGCGATATTTTTTGCGCTACATTGGTGATATGAGATCACCAATGAGGCGATCAGAAATACCTTCATTGGACGACTTGCGTGCGTTCGAGACCGCTGCGCGGCTGGGGTCGGTTCGGCTTGCCGCGAACAGCCTTGCCTTGACCCATGGGGCTGTGAGTCGCCGTATCACCAAACTGTCGGAAGACCTTGGCTTCAAACTCTTCGAAAAAAGCGGACGTGGCTTGAGTCTCACTGCCTCTGGAGAAGTGCTCACCCTCACACTCGGCCGTTTCTTCACCGAGCTGGCGACAACCGTTGAGAGCTTGCGTGCTGCCAACGCACAGCAGAACTCCCTCGTTCTCTCATGCGAGCCTTCAGTCGCTATGCGCTGGCTTATTCCACGGCTTGCAAGCTTTCAGGCCGTCCATCCCGACATCGCTCTACATCTGTCAGTCGCCGGCGGCCCCGTCGAGTTTCGCCGCGATCGGATCGATCTGGCTATACGTCGGCTCGACTTTGCGCTCCCAGAGGCGTGGCACGTCCGGCGCCTTTTTCCTGAAAGGGTAGGACCGGTCATGAGCCCTCAGCTCGCAGCGGTGTTTGCCTCAGGAAACTACATCGCCCTAGGTTCGAAGACTCGGGCGGACGCTTGGTCGCGATGGCTTTCCACCCACCCGTCGGTGCGGCGCCCCGCGGAGATACGCTTCTACGATCACCACTTCCTCATCGTCGAAGCAGCATTGGCGGGATTGGGCGTTGCCCTCAGCCCGCGGGTCCTTGCAACGGACGACGTAGATAGAGGGCGGCTCATCGCACCTGCCGGTTTCGATCCGGACGAAAGCCACTATGGCCTCATCTGGGCGGGAGAAACTGAACTGTCTGGGAAAGCGAACTATCTTGCTTCATGGCTGCAGGAACAGTGCAATCTGATCTAATGATTCAACTTCGCGCTCCTCAAGGGCTCGGCGCTATCAGGCGTTGAACCCGACTTGAGAAGGTGTTCTGCGATTCGACGCGTGTGCGATCACCGCCGGAAACACTTTCGCGTCAGCGGAAGCCGATTCGCTTTCCGAGATGAATTTCATCGATAGAATCCGAGAACGGCCTTGGTCTCGAGATATTCTTCCATGCCCTCGCGGCCGTATTCCCTGCCGTTTCCGGAACGCTTGTATCCGCCAAAAGGTGCGTTCGGGTCCCAGTCGGGATAGTTGAGATGAACCTGACCAGACCGGATCTGCCCGGCGACCGCCTGCATCGTTTCAATATCCGTGCCCTGCACATGCGCGCCGAGGCCGTAGACGTGTCGTTGGCAATCTCGACCGCCCCGTCGACCGTATCGTAGGGAATGATCGACAGCACCGGGCCGAAGATCTCCTCCTGCGCAATTCTCATGTCGCGATTGACGTTCGAGAAGATGGTCGGCCGCGCATAGAAGCCGACCTGAAGGTCGTTGGGCCGCCCCGGCCCGCCAATGACAAGCTTGGCGCCTTCCTCCAGGCCGATGCCGATCATGGCCTGGATACGCTCGAACTGCGGCGGGTTGGCGATCGGACCATGGGTCGTGCTTTCCGCAAGCGGATCGCCGACCACCAATTCAGAAGCGGCCGCCGCCGCCAGGATCTCGACCTTTGCCATCTGTGAGCGGGACACAAGCATACGCGTCGGTGCGCTGCAGGATTGGCCGAGATTGCGGAAGGCGGCGGCGACACCGAGCGGAACAGCCCGGCTCAAATCCGCATCCGGCAAGATGATGTTCGGTGACTTGCCGCCGAGCTCCTGTGCGACGCGCTTGACGGTGGGCGCCGCTGCTTGCGCGACGAGAACGCCTGCCCGCGTCGAGCCGGTGATCGAGAGCATGTCGACTTGCGGATGCGACGCCAGACCGGTCCCCACGACTGGACCTGTCCCGTTGACGAGGTTGAAGACGCCGGGCGGATAGCCGGCATCGTCCATCACCTTGGCGAACAACAGGGCACTCAGCGGCGAAAGTTCGCTCGGCTTCAACACCACCGTGCAGCCAGCTGCCAGCGCCGGAGCGACCTTGGCCGTAATCTGGTAGAGGGGCCAATTCCAGGGGGTGATGAGACCACAGACGCCGATTGCCTCGCGCATAATCGCGGTGCTGCCGCGCGCGGCGATGAACGGATAGGTCGCGAGATTGTCACGCGCGACGCGGATATGTTCGGCAGCGAGCGGCACCTGGGCGCGGCGCGCGTAAGTGATGGCGGCCCCCATCTCGCACGTGATGGCCTGCGCAAACAGCTCCAGCCTATCGAGAAGCAAACCGTGAACCCGGTCGAGCAGCGCCGCCCGCTCGGCAGCCGGCTTACGGGACCAGCCGGTAAAGGCTTTTCTCGCGGCTGCGACCGCGCAGTCTACATCCTCATCATCGCCGAGCGCGATTTCTGCGACCGGCTGCTCGATCGCCGGATTGACGACGATCGCCGTCGCCAACCCGGTCGGCTTCCGCCATTCTCCGTCGATGTAAAATTTGCCGAGGAAGCCGGCTTCCGTCAGGTATCGAACGGCCGAGGTCATTGGAAGCGATCCTTGATCCGGTAATAGGCGCCGACCAGCGGAAGCTGGGCATGCGCAAATCGCCGCCCGATTCTGTTTCAGATCTACCAGCCGCGCATCCGCGGCCACTGAGCTTCGATTGCGTCACTTCCCGCCGAGATGACATTGTAAAGTTCGTGCTGTGACGCCATCGCGCAGGCATGATTGGGCAGAATCCTGACCTTCGCGCCGATCGGGATATGCGGGAGGGCTGCAGCCGATCTGGACCTTATGGCGAGGATGCCGTGCTCCTGGCTCGCCTGCGCGACGATCAGATTCGGATAGAGTTGGCCGGACAGATCGCAGACGAGACCGTAACCTTGGTCGACCCGCTGCGCCGCGGTGCCGCGATCACGTGACAGTGCCATCCAGCCCGCATCGACCAAAATCCATCCCTTCTCCGGCTTCGTGCCGATGACGGTGGCGAGAACCGAGATCGCGATGTCGTCGGTCGTGCAGATACCGACGCCGTGCATCACCAGATCGAAGAACATGTAGACGCCGGCCCGCATCTCCGTGACGCCGGTCAGGCCTTCGGCGAAATGGGCGGTCGGCGTCGAACCGACACTTACGACGGGGCATTCATGCCCCGCCGCCCGCAATGTCTCCGCGGCCGCCACGGCCACGGCCCTTTCGTTCTCTGCGGCCGCGACGAGGGCATCGGACGAGCAAAGGCTGTAGGATTCGCCGGCATGGGTGAGAATGCCGGCGAGCGTGACGCCGGCCTCGGCCAGGGCCGCCGCGACGGCGATGAGCTTGGGATCGGTGGCGGTCAGCCCGCCGCGATGGCCGTCGCAGTCGATCTCGATGAAGGCGGAGGGCGTCACGCCGGCGGCGCGCGCTGCCGTGCCCAACATCGCCGCCTGTTCAGGCGAATCGAGCAGCACCTTAAGGTCAACGCCCGCTTTGCGGAGACGCATCGCCCTTTCAGCGGTGTGCGGTGCCACGCCGACGGCATATGTCACGTCACGGAAACCGTACTGCGCGAAGTACTCAGCCTCCGCCAAGGTGGAGACCGTGATCGGCCCCGGCCCGGAGGGATAGGCGCGCCGGGCAACCTCGATGGATTTCGCGGTTTTCATATGGGGGCGCAGCACGACGCCAGCCGCGGCCATACGAGAGGACAGACGGGCGAGATTGCGATCCAGCCGGTCTTTGTCGAGCAGGAGGGCCGGCGTCGCCAGTGCGCCGACCGTCGCGGTTATCTCGCGTGGCGCGGCGTTCTGGCTATCCGTCCGGCGCATATCGGGGCGTTGCATCTCAAGGTCTCCTAGCCGAACGACTGGTTGGCGACCGCGAACGTGCGCGCCGGCCCGGTCCATGGCATCTGCGTCCCCAAGACCATGGTGGTGGCGTCGCTGACCTTCTGCAGGCCGATGTTTCCAAGCCAGTCACCGAGTTGCGAGGAGGCCGAGGTGTCGATCCGGACGAAAACACTCCCGAGGGGCGCGAGCGCGGCCCCGATCAATGCGCACGCATCGGTCGGGCTTTCGGCGACCACAGGGCCGATGACATGTCCGCGGCCGAAGAGACGGGAAATGGCGTAGCCGCGGGGTATGCCGTCACGCAGCAGGACATAGCCGCAACCGACCTCGATCAGCCGGTTCAGCATCTCGCGCCTCATCCAGCCGGTGGCCTCGTGATCGAGACCGACTATGGCCTCGAAGTCCGACGGAACCATCGCTCTGACGTTCCCGACCGGCGGCATGTCGCGGCCCTGGCGAGGAACGCCGTGATGCTGGTGCAGCATGCCGATGCTGGCGAAGCCGCGGCGTGCGTAAAGCGCAAGGCCTTCGGCGGTCGAATTCAGCGTGACGATTCGTGGTCGTGCCGCCGCGAGCAGCGCGTCCATCAGCCGGGCCCCGTACCCCCGTCCCTGAACGGCTTTCGAGACGATGACCATTCCGGCGGAAGCATGGGTGTCGCCGTAAGGCCACCACAGCGCGGTCCCCACCACAGCACCCGCACTCGTCACCACGAAACCGCGGCCAAGCTGCAGCGCAAATTCCCAATCCTTGAGCAGATACGGCCAAGACATCTCCTGCGAGAGCTTCAAGGCACCTTTCAGATGCGCTCTCGCGAAAGCGATCAGGGCCACGTCTTCATTCTCCCGATCTCCGGCTTGGGTAGCTTCGGTTGCCATGATGCGTCGACGTCTCTTGCTTGGGTTAGCGGACTAATCGTCAGTGCCTGACACGGCGAGGTCCGTCTGACGATGTTCACACGAATTGCAGCGTATCTCGGCTCCGACAGCATTACGCGATCAGGCTGACGCAAAGTTCGGCAGGGAATTGCATTGATGATACGGTAGAAGGGACGATGTGCTGTCAGTGTCTCGCCACGCCGCAGCGCGATCCCGTTCCGGCATCCCATGGCCCGGAACGATACCGGACATCAACCGCGGATTGCTCCGATAGCGCGCTCGAACGAACGCTGCGACCTCGTCGGGTGACAGCACCGTAAATACAGCCACGGCTGAAACACTCCTCGATCCGGAATCGGCCCTTCAGCAGGTTGCACCCTGCATGATGTCCGCAATGTAGTTCTTTACAGCTTGTGTATCCGGGGGAAGGACTTTGACTCGCCTCGGCAACCCTTCTAGTCCATCGAACCGTTGCGGACGATCTGGCTGCCGGCCTAACGCTTCCTTGATCGTCGTAGCGAATTTGATTGGCTGTGCAGTTTCGAGCACAAGCATCGGCGCCTCGGGGCTCGCATGCATGCGCCCGACCGTCACACCATCCGCAGTGTGAGGATCGATCATTGTGTGGTAGCGATCCCACGTGTCACGGATCGTCGCCAGTCGATCGGCATGGGTGCTCCTGCCGCTGCGGAATCCGAAACGCGCCGCCGCCGTTACGAAGCTGGGATCACCGCTGAGGTCAAACGAACCGCATTCCCGAAGTTGGTTCTCAAACAGCGATTTCGTCCGACGGGCGTCGCGACCGAGCAAGTCGAACACGAAACGTTCGAGATTTGACGCCTTGGAGATGTCCATGGAAGGACTCGATGTTTCAAGCGTGTCAGCTCGGCTTCTGACGCGATAAATGCCGCTGCGGAAAAACTCGTCGAGCACGTCGTTTTCGTTGGTCGCAAGGACGAGACGGGATATTGGAAGTCCCATCATGCGCGCAACATGACCAGCGCAGATGTTTCCGAAGTTTCCTGAAGGCACGGAAAAGTCAACGCCTGCTGACCTCCCTTCGGAGACTTGAAAATAGCCGGAGAAGTAATAGACGACCTGCGCGACCAGTCGGGCCCAGTTGATCGAATTCACTGCACCTATCTTATATCGTCGTTTGAATTCCAGATCGCTGGACACACATTTGACGATGTCTTGGCAGTCGTCGAACACGCCATCTATGGCGATGTTGTGGATGTTGTCGTCCTGCAGGCTGAACATCTGAGCTTGCTGAAAGGAGCTCATCCGTCCGAGGGGCGACATCATGAAGACCCGCACCCCTTTCTTGCCGCGCATTGCGTATTCCGCAGCGCTCCCGGTGTCGCCACTGGTCGCCCCAAGAATGTTCAATTCGTCGTGCCGGCGTGCCAGTTCGTACTCGAGCAGATTGCCGAGCAACTGCATGGCCACGTCCTTGAACGCCAGCGTAGGACCGTTCGACAATTCCTGGAGGTAAAGCCGCGTCTCGAGCTTTCGAAGCGGAACGATGCTCGAGGTTCCAAAGATCTCGGGCGTGTAGGTCTTTTCGCAGATTGCCTTCAGGTCAGCGGGCGGAATATCGCTGACGTAGAGCGACAGGACCTCGAAGGCCAGGCTGGGATAGGACAAGGCACGCCACGCATCCAATGTAGCGGCGTCCACACGCGGGTAGGTCTCAGGTACGTACAGCCCGCCATCCTCGGCGAGGCCTTCAAGCAATGTTTCGCAGAACTGTCTGCGACCTGAATGTCCGCGCGTGGATACGTAGTGCATCGATGCTCTTCTTTCGAGAGGCGGCAGTGCCGCCAGCTCCATGACCTGAGTTGTACCTTTGGGAATGCCCGATGGAGTTTCCAGCCGTCAGCGGCGGTCGCGCCACAGCGCAAAACGATCCTGCATCCGATATCCCCAGATCATGGCGGGCATGAACCAGGGATCGCCACGATAGAGCGGGATGGAGTCCGGCGGACGGAAGTCAAAGGCGGTGCGCGCCCGTTCGTGGTTTCCGATCAGCTTGTGGGCCGCGTGCATCCCGATCCAAGGCGCCCAGACGACGCCTGAACCGCAGAAGCCAGTGGCATAAACCACACCGTCCTCTTCGAAGATGCGCGGGAGCATGTCGCGATTCATCGCCACATTGCCGAACCAGCTGTGCGAAAGGTGAACATTCTCGAGTTCGGGGAAAAGGTTCACCAACCCCTTGCGCAGCAGGAGCTTTGGAGCCACCGGGTTACCGACACGAGAGCTGTCGCGCCCCCCTAACAGGATACGTTTGCCGTCGGGCGATGGGCGGTAATAGAACCCGACCTGGCGGTTCTCGGTCATCATCATGCGTTTGGGCATCAGCCGCGCCATGACGTCAGGTGCGAGCTCCTCGGTTGCAATGATCCGGCTGCGAACCGGGACCAGCCTGCGGCGCAGGAAGGGAACGGCGCTATCAGTATAGCCATTCGTGCAAACCAGCACCTGACGCGCCTGCACCGAACCGGCCGAGGTCACGATACGGAATCCGGAACCATCTCTCTCGATGGAGATGACGGGCGTATCCGCATGAACCGCGACGCCCGAAGCGAGCGCCACGCGAAGCAGTTCAGCGTGAAACTTCGCCGGTTGTAGCCCTCCGATATCCATCCGGACTGTTCCACCCCGGTAGACATCGGTGCCGATGTAGCTGTGCTGCTCGGCATAAGGTACGGCGTGAGACTCGATCCGCAGCCTCTTCGCTAATACTTCCGCGCTACGCGCCATCGTGTCGTACTGCTCATATCCGAACGCGCCCTTGAACTGCCCGACCAGCTGGAAATCGCAGGCAAGCCCCTCGGTCTTGATGAA
Source organism: Bradyrhizobium sp. Kon56 (assembly GCF_055807635.1). Lineage (NCBI taxonomy): Bacteria > Pseudomonadati > Pseudomonadota > Alphaproteobacteria > Hyphomicrobiales > Nitrobacteraceae > Bradyrhizobium > Bradyrhizobium sp. Kon56. The sequence goes on from NZ_JBVVOU010000003.1 coordinate 333,012, forward strand.
ATCGTAAAGGAACTCGCGGGCGATCTTGCCTTCCGCCTCGATTGCCAGCGCCTTGTCTGCGCCGAAGCGTCGGGAGATCGCGGCGTAATCCGGCCGTATGCTCGCGCTGGTTATTCCACCGTTGCGCGTCGAGGCTCCCTCGCCCGGACTCATCGCGTCAAAGGCCGCAACCGAGCGTCCCTCGCGCGCCAGCACCAGCCCGGCCGAAAGAGAGGCATAGCCAGCGCCCACGATCAGCACGTCAAGTTTCTTGGGAAGAGTCTGTTGAGGCAGCGACCTAAGTGGTGCGGCTTCCCACCAATAGGGCGTGTCCTTCTCTGCGGCTCTGGGCTCGTGCATGTCGCTGACTTCTCGTGTGTTAAAAGTGGCCTTGGATTACTGACAAGACGGATTCTGATCAGCCAACGCGATGCTTGCGACGTCTACGCTATCAAGAGGTTCTGCTGGATAGCCTTCAACGCTGTCCGCTGCCTGCCACCTGGGCTCAAGCCGTCAAATGTGGTCATCTCTAACGTCAAGCGCATCGCGCAGCCCGTCGCCGATGAAGTTGAAGCTGGTCACTGCGATCGTAATCGCAGCGCCTGGAATGATGGCAAGCCAGGGAGCGCTGGCCAGATATTGCTGGGCGCCGTTGAGCAGATTGCCCCAGCTGGGCAGCGGTGGTTGGATGCCGTAACCAAGGAAACTGATATAGGCCTCCAGAAGAATCGCACGGGCGACGGTGAGGCTTGCGGCCACGATGATCGGACCCGTGGCATTGGGCAGAATTTCGCGAAGCATGATGTGCCTGCCGCTCAGACCGACCATGCGCGCGGCCTGGACAAACTCGCGCTCGCGCAGCGAACGGACCTCGGCTTCGACGATCCTGGCAACCTCCATCCAGCTCGTGACAGCAATGATGACAGTGATCATCATCGGGCTGGGCCGGAGCGTCGCGGCCAACGCCAGCACGAGGAAAATCGAGGGGAAGGAAAGAAAGCCATCCACCGTGCGCATCAGCGCGGCTCCGATCCAGCCCCCGCGATAGCCTGCGGTCACGCCGACGAGCGTTCCGATCAGCGTTGACAACAACATCGCGGAGAATCCCACCAGTAGCGAGACACGCCCGGCCATCAAGAGTCGCACGGCCAAGTCTCGCCCCAACGGGTCGGTGCCGAAATAATGATGACCGCTCAAGGGAGGAGCAAAGCGGGCGCGCAGATCTATATAGAGCGAATCGTAAGGCAAGGCGTAGGGGCCCACGACGCACGCCAACACGAGCAGGGCGATCATCGCGAACCCGAGCAGCGCCAGATGGTGTCGCATGAACCGGCGCACCCCGCGGCTGTGCCACCAGCGAATTGGAGGGAGGTGGGCGGAGATGTCAGTCATAACGGGGGACTCCTGTTGACGGCACGAACCGGCGTCTTCAGCTGAGACGAATGCGCGGATCGACGAGTGCGACAAGGATGTCTGCGACGAGATTGCCCAGCACGACAAGGATGGCTGAGAATATCAACAGCCCCATGACCATCGGATAGTCACTGTAGCCGAGGCTGTCGAGAAACAGCCGCCCCATTCCCGGCCAGGTAAAGATGGTCTCAGTGACCAACGCGCCGGTCAGAATGCTCGGCAACTGCACCCCAGCCAGGGTGATCATCGGCAACAGCGCATTGCCGACGACATGCTTCAGCAGGATGCGGCGCTCACTTAGGCCCTTGGCACGAGCCGTCTTGACGAAATCCTGGCTCAGCGCATCAAGGGTCGCGGTGCGCATGTAGCGGCTCCAGACCGCGACATGGACCAGCGACAACACCAAGCTTGGCAAGATCAGGTGATGCAAGTAGTCCAGCACCGATCCGTCGCCGATCGTGTACATGTTCCCTGCAGGCACCCAACCGAGCTTCAACGTGAAGATATAGATGCCGACGAGGCCGAACCAGAAGGTCGGGACCGACAGCGCGACCATGGCGCCAATCGTCGCGCAATAATCGAACAGGGAATAGCGGTGGGTGGCACCGCGGATCCCGATCCAGGAACCAAGGGCGATGGCCAGTGCCGTGGAAGTCCCCATCAGCAGCAGCGTAGCGAAGAGGTGACGCCCAATCACCGCCAGCACCGGCGTTCCGTCGCGGAAAGAGTGACCCCAGTCGCCCTGAACCAACCGCCAGGCCCAATCAAAATACTGAATCCACAACGGCCGGTTCAGCCCGAGCTGCTCTGCCAGTCGCTCAATGTCCTTCTGGGTCATGCCGGGATCCAGCCCGAACTGCGCGAGAGGACCGCCCGGCATGAAGTTGAGCACCGTGAAGCCGATGATCGAGACGATCACCAACAGCACGATGCTTTGCGAAAAGCGATTAAGCAGGAACCCGGGCATTCGAGTCTCCATGTTAGCTTGACAGCGCCTAGGCGCCGCCCTGCGCCTATACGGGCCTCGGGCGGCGATACGTCAACTCGCCCAAGACCAAGCCAGCGCGTTCCAGGATTCGGTGCGCGTGTTGACGTTCGGCACGACGCCGGAAATGCCCTTCTTGTTACCCTGGACCGAATTGGTCTGGTACAGCGGCAGGAAGGGCAGGTCGCGGCGAACGAGCTCTTGTACGCGACGGTAGATCGAGCGCCGCGCGTCCGGATCGAAGCTGCGAGCGCCTTGGTCGAGCAAGGCATCGACCTCTGGATTTGAATACTGCGCATTATTCGAACCACGCCCGCCCTTCGCTGCAATCGCACGCGAGTGCAAGCGATTGGTCACGTCCGGGTCGGCGCCGATCAGATACGTGCTGCCGACGATCACGGAATCGAATTGCGATTGCTGCCAGAACTCGCCCCACATCACCGCGGCGGGCAAGTTCGATATCTTCATCTCGACGCCCAACTGAGCAAATGTCTGCTGCAAGAACTGCTGCACCTGCTCGCGAAGCGGATCGCCTGACGTGGTCGAGCTGGCAAAGGACAGACGGACGCCGCTTTTGGCACGAACGCCATCCCGCCCGGGCGCCCAGCCGGCTTGGTCGAGGATCTGGCGCGCGCGGTCCAGATTGTATGCGTGTGCCGGAAGATTGGGGTTATAGTAGGTGGACTGCCTCGGCATGAAGGTCTCCGTCGGAGTCGGCACGCCGTAATAGAGCCCCTGGATGATCGATTCCTTGTCGATGGCTGCGTAGAGCGCCTCACGGACTGCAAGTTCCTTGAACTGTGGACGCTCCAAATTCAGGTAAAAGGACTCGAATGAAGCCTTTGGGACCAGTGTCACCACTCGGTTCGCCAGCGCCTTGGCTTCCTCGTAATGATCAGCTGTGATGTACGGCTGCCCCATCAGGTCCACATCACCGCTCTTGAACTGAGTGTAGAGGACGGTGAGATCGGGAATGTATTTGAAGATCAGCTTCTCGATGTGTGGGCCTTCTCCGAAATATTCGGGGTTAGCCACGAGTTCGAGATGATCGCCTGCAACCCGCTTACCCCATTTGAATGCGCCGGTGCCGACCGGCGCCTGGTTGAAGGCGGCGTTGTTTGGATTGGCCTCCTTCTCGAGGATGTGCTTGGGCACGATGAAGGTTTCGGTCAGGAACGAAAGATAAGGCGCAAAAACCTGTTCCATTCGCCACGAGATCTCCGTGGGCGAGATCACCGTGATGTCGCGCACGAGGGCATGGCCAGCTGTGCGCCAACTCCGGAAGGCGGGATTGGTGATCAGTTCGAGGGTGAATTTCACATCCTCGGCCGTGAAGGGTTTGCCGTCGTGCCAGCGCACACCGTCACGCAGACGGATGCGCCATTTGAGGCCGTCCTCCGAAATGCCGCCGTTCTTCTGGTTCGGTACTTCGACGGCAAGGTTGGGCTCAATCTCACCCTTTGGGTCGATCCGGAAGAGCGCGTCGAAAACCGAGAAATGCACACCATCATCGACTTCAATGTGCGCCATCAGCGGATTGAAGACGGTCGGCTCTTGTCCAAGTCCGACGACGATGCGACCGCTCGGTTTGGCGGGGGCCTTCTGAGCGAAGGCGGGCGTACCCAACAGGCCTGGTGCAGCGAGGCCGGCAGCCCCGGCCACCATCAATCGAAGTGCATTGCGCCGTGAATAGCTCGAGTCAAAATAGGCTTCCGTCATGACCTCTCCTCGTTCTTGGCTGTGTCCCGCCGGTATTCATTGACTCCCGCGAGCGCGCGAGCGCCCCTTGGCTGCTCGCCGGGGATGGCAGCGACGAGCTCGCGCGTGTAGGCGGATTTCGGGTCCAGGAAGATCTGCGACGGCGGTCCGCGTTCGATGATCTGTCCTCGATGCATGACGGCGATCTCATCGCAAATCTGGCTGGCAACGCGCAAATCATGCGTGATGAAGATCATCGAGACGCCGGTCTCCCGCTGAATCTGATCCAGCAGCTTCAGGATTTGGGCCTGGATCGAGACATCAAGCGCGGAGACGGCTTCGTCGGCGATCAGCAGTTGTGGTTTGAACATCAGCGCACGGGCGATGCCGACGCGCTGGCGCTGACCGCCGGAAAATTCGTGCGGATAGCGGTCGAAGGCGCCTGAATCCAGGCCGACATGGGACAGAAGCTCCCGCGCCCGCTCACCAGCCTCTCTGTGCGGCACGCCATGCGCGACCGGCCCGACTGTGAGAATTTGCCCGACCGTCGAGCGCGGGTTGAGCGACGCAAAAGGATCCTGGAAGATCATCTGGATTTTTGGCCTTAGCGGCCTAAACTCGGCCTCGGTAAGCCGGGCGACGTCGCGGCCTTCGAAGAAAATCGAGCCACCGTCGCTCTCCATGAGCTTGATCAGCAGCCGCCCGAGCGACGATTTGCCCGAACCGCTTTCTCCGACAACGCCTAGCGTGCGGCCCTGCGTGAGATCGAACGAGACACCATTGACCGCAGGCACGATGCGCTGCGTACGGAAAAGCGCACTGCCGCTACGATAGGTCTTGACCAGACACTCGACCTTCAGGATTGACGCCCTGTCGGCGGCTTCCAAGGGATTGCGGTCCTTGCCGGTCAGGTGCGGCACGGCCGCGATCAGGCGGCGCGTATAGAGGTGACTGGGCGACTTGAGCACCTGCTCGGCACTGCCTTGCTCCACGCAATGACCCTTCTCCATCACCACAACGGAATCGGCAATCTCCGCCACGACTCCAAAGTCATGGGTGATGAACATCACGCTCATTCCCTTGCGGCGCTGAATGTCGCGGATCAGTTTGAGGATCTGCGCCTGCGTCGTCACGTCGAGGGCGGTCGTCGGCTCGTCCGCAATCAGGATCGCGGGCTCAAGAGCCAGAGCCATGGCGATCATCACCCGCTGCCGTTGCCCGCCCGAAAGCCGGAATGGATACTGGTGATACATGAGTTGCGGATCGGGAAGGCCGACCTCAACCAACAAGTCTATGGCGCGGCTGCGACGGGATTTCGCGGTCCCAACGTCGTGCGCTGCCATCACTTCCTCGATCTGCGCGCCCACGGTCATCAGCGGATTGAGCGCTGAGAGCGGATCTTGAAAGATCATCGAGACGACGCGGCCGCGAAGGTTGCGGAGCTTATCGGGCGAGATGGCTACGATGTCGGTCCCATTCAGGTCGATCGAACCCGAGGCAACACGTATCGCCTTGGGCAGAAGCCCCATGATCGCATTGGCTGTGACCGACTTGCCCGATCCGGACTCTCCAATGATGCACAGTATCTGACCCCGCTTCAGATCAAAGGAGACGTTCTCGACGGCGTGAGCCCGCTCCATCCCGGCCGGCAGGCTCACGGTCAGGTCGCGCACCGAGAGTGCCACATCTTCCGAAGCTACAGCCTGAGAGGCAGAGGCCATTTGAACAGTCTCCCCTTTCAACGGCGTTGGGTCATTCTGCTGCGGATTGGCTCTTCGGCCATTGTTGCCGCCGCGACGATCGGACAGGTCGAAAATTCGCCGCTCATTTTGCCATTCCCTGTTCGGAGAGTGCGACATGATTCAAAGCTTGGTGCTCGACAGGAAAAAGCTGTCGCTCAAGCCAAAACATCGGACGAGCGGCCAACTCGATCACTGAATCGAAGTTCGTGGAGCTAACAGTCCCATCCAGCTTGATTGCTCTTGTGGAGGTCTGTTCCTGGACAAGGCTCATCCAGCGTCCCTTTAGAACTTCTGCCACTGATCGACATTGACCCGGCATTCGCGAGTTTGACTGCTTCAATCACCCCAGAGTCGCCGAAACGCGCCGTATGGGCAGCAGGAAGTTCTGAAAACGAAGTGCCATCTGGCATTTCAGTCTGCGCCGCGACGAGAGAACTCTCAGGCGGCCTGCCTTGTGCACGGCACGGCTGCACGCGCTCAACGCCTGATGCCCTGGTGCTTTGGCGAATGAGGTGGGCGCGAGCAACGTGTTCTCGCAATAATAGCTTGAACAGTAGTCGGCAAACCGCAGAATATTCCGTCTAATCACAAATTCCCGCAGAGCACCTGCCGCGAATGCTCAGCTACGATAGGTCAAACGCCGGGAGTCCTCGCTTCATGAGTGCGCCGCTCATCCATATTGAATCAAGCCCGTCTCTGCCTCAAGAGGCTGACGTCGTCGTCATTGGCGGCGGCGTGGTGGGCGTGTTCACGGCTTACTATCTCGCCCGCCGCGGCGTTAAGGTCGCCTTGCTAGAGAAGGGGCGTGTCGCCGCCGAGCAGTCCAGTCGCAATTGGGGATGGTGCCGTCAACAGAATCGCGACGCACGCGAGCTACCGATCGCCACCAAGAGTCTCGATCTTTGGGAGAGAGTAGCACAGGAGACCGGGGAAGACACGGGCTTCCGCCGCTGCGGGCTTCTCTATCTGTCGAATGACGAGAATGAGCTGACCTGCTGGGCGAAATGGCGCGATTTTGCAAAGACGGTCGGCGTTACGACACACATGTTGAGCACGAACGAAGCTAGCGAGAGAGGCAAAGCGACGGGCCGCAAATGGAAAGGCGGCGTCTCCTCTCCAACCGACGGAACGGCAGACCCTTCGAGGCTGTGCCCGTGGTCGCGCGTGCGATGATGACGGCGGGCGGCACGGTGCACCAGCACTGCGCCGCTCGCGGCATAGAGCTCCGTGCCGGCCGGGTGAACGGCGTAGTGACCGAAATGGGCACAATCCGGACCAACACGGTGGTCATGGCAGGAGGGGCCTGGGCCTCTTCGTTCTGCAACCAGCTCGGCATTCGCTTCCCACAGGCGTCCGTGCGCCAGTCCATTCTCGCCGTGGCTCCTGGCGCGGCGGGTCTGCCCGACGCCCTGCACACTGCAGTCGTGTCGCTCACGCGGCGTAGCAGCGGCGGGTACACGCTGGCGATAAGCGGGCGCGCGCGAGTCGATCCAACGCCGCAGCAATTCAGGTTCGCCCGCGAATTCGTGCCGATGTTTGCTCGCCGCTGGCGCAGTCTCGCCCCTGGAGCATTCGAGGGCATGCGCCAAGGTCATGAATCCTTGGCGAAGTGGGCGCTCGATGAGACGACCCCGATGGAGCTGAACCGGACACTTAATCCCCGTCCCGACATGCGGCAGATTCGGCTGACACATAAAAGAGCTTGCGAATTGCTGCCTGAACTCCGTCGCGTCGCAATCTCCAATGTCTGGGCCGGCTATATTGACAGCACACCGGATGGCGTTCCCGCCATCGGTGAGGTGGGGGCGATTCCGGGCTTTATCCTTGCGGCCGGGTTCAGCGGACACGGTTTCGGGATTGGTCCCGGCGCAGGGCACCTGATCGCGGACATCATTACTGGTACTGCACCGATCGTCGACCCGCGTCCATACAGGCCGGAGCGGCTGAAAACGGGTGCCTGGGGCAAGGTCGCCGAGTTCTGAAAAGCAATCTCTCCGCCCGGTGGGAAAGGATGCTGGTTGGTGCTATGACAGTGCGTATGACGCTGAAGCCTCAAAGCCTTGACGCCGCTATGGCTCCCATCTCATGGCATTGCCTATGAAGCTCGATAAGATCGACATCAGGATTTTATGCGAACTGCAGAAGAACGGGCGGACTTCCAACGTCGAGCTCGCAGAGCTGATAAACCTTTCCCCGAGCCCGTGCCTGATGCGCGTCAAGAGGCTCCAGACGGAGGGCTTCATCACCGGCTATTCCGCCCAGATCGACGTCTCCAAGCTCGGACAAACTCTGACTGTGTTCGCCGAGATCACGCTCAAAAATCATCGCCAGATCGATTTCGCGCGCTTTCTCACGACCATCGAAAAGATAGATTCGGTCGTCGAATGTCATCTGGTTTCGGGCGGATATGACTACCTGGTGAAGTTTATCACAGCGGGAATCAGCGAATATCAAGCGCTGATGGAACGTCTCGTCGAGATGGATATCGGAATCGACAAATACTTCAGTTTTGTCGTGCTGAAGTCCCCGATCGTGAAATCCCATCTGCCTCTCGAAAGCATATTCAATAGCTGAAGAACAATCCTCCACCCCGGGGAGCATGGGCAGATCGCCGGGCCGGCGCTACGGCTCAGGCTTTTTCTGGCCTCGGAATGACAGGCGCAGTGATTATCCTTTCATCGCCGCGCGGACGTCCCTGTCTTCGAGGGTTTGGTCGAGCGTCATGCGAGTTCGTTCGATGATGCCGTCGATGTCCGCATCCGTGCAGCAGAGCGGGGGCGCAAGACCCAGCACGCCCTGGGCAAAGGCGCGGATGACGAGACCGTTGTCCCATGCGCGGTCGAATATGCGGCGCGCGGCGTCAGCTTCCGCCGGCAGGGGCGTCTTGCGCTCCTTGTCCGTGACGAGCTCGATTGCGGCCAGCATGCCGCGACCACGGACATCGCCGACAAGTGGATGATCGGCAAGCGCGCGAAGGCCTTCCATCAGGCGGTGCCCCGCCTTTCGGCCGTTTGCCAACAAGCCATTTTCGTAAAGATCCAGGCACGCGAGCCCGACCGCTGCACTGACGGGATGCGCGGAATAGGTGTAGCCGTGGCCGACGGCCGTCTTGCCGGCTCCGTCCGCAATCGTGTTGTAGACGCGGTCGGACATGAAAACGGCTCCCATCGGCACATAGCCCGACGTCAGACCCTTTGCGGTGGTCATGAAATCCGGCACGACGTCGTCTTCTTCGCAGGCGAAAAATGGGCCGACACGACCAAAGCCAGTGATGACCTCATCGACTACGAACAAAATATCGTTCTCCTTGCAAACGGCGTGCATGGCTTTCAACCAAGATGGCGGTGGCACGAGGACACCCCCTGATCCCTGAATTGGCTCGACGTAAAAAGCCGCAATGCGATCTGCGCCAAGTTCGGCGATCTTGGCTCGCAGGGCCGCGACCGACGCAGCAATGATAGCCTGAGGATGGGAACCGACAGGATTACGATAGGTATAGTGCGACGGAATTTTGTGCTGCCAGCTATAAGGTACCCCAAAGCCCGCATGAAAGGCGGGGATCGCGGTCAAGCCGGACCCTGCCGTCGACGATCCGTGGTAGCCATGCTCGACGGAAATGAACTGATCCTTCTGCGGCGTACCCTTGGCATGATAATAGTACCGAATAAATCGGATTGTGCTGTCGACGGCATCGGAGCCACCTAGCGTGAAGTAAACATGGTTCAGATCGCCAGGCGCCAATTCGGCCAACCTGGCGGCCAGCCGGATGGCCGGATCGGAGCCCAACCCGAAATAGCCCGTCGCGTAAGGCAGCTCGCGCAACTGCTTCGTGGCAGCTTCAACGATGCTCTCTTGTCCGTACCCGACGTTGACACACCACAGACCAGCAAACCCGTCGAGCAATTGATGTCCCGATGCATCGGTCAGGGTCGCGCCCTTCGCTGATCTTAACACCCGCACACCCAAGGCCTCGTGACCGCGATAGGATGAGACCGGGTGAACCAGATGTGCGCGGTCCAGCTCGATCAGCGAATTGCTCAACATTTCGGCCTCCATATCAACCCGAAACGCAAAGTAGGATATCGACGACAGCAGTTCCTCCCAAGCTGCGCCTGAGCCAAAGGAGTTTTGACTTTCGTTTTTGATCGACGCCGCATCTTATACCGCGGCGGCGTCCGCCGCGTGGCGGTGCTGTTCAACTCGAAAGGTTGCTTGGCGCAACTCTCTGCCAAGGCTTCGAGCCGATACGACACAATCTGCTTCCGGCTCCAGCGAAAGCGGCGCTTTATCTTACGCGATGCTCATTATGATGCTTGTCGTACTGGCACGCGGTGCCGAGAGGATTGGAGGATACCACGACATGACCGAGTTCCGACCGAAATATATCACTTTCGATTGCTACGGCACGCTGACGAATTTCGACATGGCCGGTGCGGCAAGGCGAGTCTACGGCTCCCAGCTTTCTGCCACGACGATGGCAAGTTTCATCAAGGATTTCGCCGCCTATCGCCTGGACGAAGTTCTTGGCGCGTGGAAGCCATACTTCGAGGTCGTGCATAATTCGGTAGAGCGCGCGTGCAAGCGCAACGGTGTCGTATTTCGGCCGGAGGATGCCCAGCGCATCAATGAAGAGATCCACACATGGGGTCCACACCCCGACGTCCCGGCGGGTCTGGCCAAAGTTGCCAGGGAGATTCCGCTGGTCATCCTGTCGAATTCCATGAAGAACCTCATCATGTCGAACGTCGAGAAGCTCGGCGCGCCCTTCCACACGGTCATCACGGCCGAGGAAACCGGCGCCTACAAGCCGCACATGAAAGGCTTTGAATACATGCTGGACAAGCTTGGCTGCGGTCCGGAAGATATCACCCACGTTTCATCCTCCTTCCGCTACGACCTGATGACAGCCTACGACCTGGGCATCAAGAGCAAGGTGTGGGTGAACCGCGGTCATGAGCCCGCGAATCCCTTCTATGAATACACTGAGGTCGCTGACATCGGCGGGCTCGCCGCCGCAGTCGGCTTGGAGCCCCTTCGAAGAAGTGCGTGAAGGCGTATCCTTTTCGGGCTCTTCGCGGCACGTAGAGCTTCGAAAATTTCAGTAGAGACTGTTGCGTGATGAATAAAGGGGGCGGTTTAACCGCCCCCTTTTTCTGTGTTCGAACTACTCATCCGACAAAATTGTGTTACTTCGCTGTTGAGGCATCATGCTGTTTACCCGCGCGGACGCGGTCCGCCGCAAAATCGAAGAACCCTTCGATTCCTCTCCTGAAACCAGGAGTCGCCCCCCTTATTCCAATCCGCCGACATGAAGCGTTTTGATCTCAAGATATTCATCTATCCCGAGCTGGGACCCTTCGCGCCCCAGCCCCGACTGCTTTACACCGCCGAACGGCGCGACCTCGGTCGAGATCAGGCCGGTGTTCAGGCCTACCATGCCGAATTCCAGCGCCTCGGCAACGCGCCATGAGCGCTTGAGGTTTTCAGTATAGAAATAGGCGGCAAGGCCGAAGGGCGTGCCGTTCGCGATCGCGATCGCTTCGTCCTCCGTCTCGAAGCGGAAAAGCGGCGCGACTGGTCCGAACGTCTCTTCTGAGGCCAAGAGCATGTCAGTCGTTGCCTCACCGAGCACGACGGGGCGGGCATATTGCCTACCTTCCGGCATACGTTCGCTCTGCGAGATGATCCTCGCGCCTTTGTCCAGGGCGTCTGTGACGTGCCGCTTGATCTTTTCTATCGCCGCGCCATTGACCATTGGTCCGATTTCGATGCCTTCTTCGGTGCCGGCCCCGACCTTCATTCTCGCGACCCGGCTGGCGAGCCTTTTCGCAAAGGCATCGTAAACGCCGGATTGCACCAGAATGCGATTGCAGCAAACGCAGGTCTGTCCGCCATTACGAAACTTCGACGCAATCGCGCCCTCGACGGCCCGGTCAACATCGGCATCATCAAAGACGATGAACGGCGCGTTGCCGCCGAGCTCGAGGCTGAGCTTCTTGATGTTGGCGGCGGCGCCTTTCATCAGCAATGCGCCGACGCGAGTCGACCCGGTAAACGAGATCTTGCGGACAGTTTCATTGTCCATCAGTTCCTGGCCGATTTCCGCGGGCATGCCCGTCACGATATTAATCACGCCCGCCGGGATCCCTGCCCGCTGCGCAAGAACGCCGATCGCGAGCGCCGAAAATGGCGTAAATTCAGATGGCTTGATGACCACGGTGCAGCCCGCAGCAAGCGCAGGTGCCACCTTGCGCGTGATCATGGCGTTAGGAAAGTTCCAGGGGGTGATGATCCCGCAGACGCCTACCGGCTCTTTCAGCACCAGAATGCGGCGATCGGCAGTGGGTGAAGGGATGGTCGATCCGTTGATCCGGCGTGTCTCTTCCGCAAACCATTTTACGAAGGATGCCCCATAGCGGATTTCTCCGAGCGATTCAGCAAGCGGCTTACCCTGTTCCAGAGTCAGCAAGAGCGCCAGATCCTGCTCATGCTGCCGCATCAGCTCATACCAACGCTCCAAAAGTGCCGCGCGTTCTGCATGAGTAGTCTTCTTCCAAGCTTTGAACGCATCAGCCGCAGCGTTGATTGCAGCCGCAGTCTCGTTACGCCCCATATCGGGGATGGTACCAAGGACGTTCTGGCTGGCAGGATCAATGACATTGACAGTGGCTTTCGCGCTCGCATCTCGCCAATTGCCGCCGATCAGCCCTTGCTGGCGAAACAGATCCTTGTCCTTCAATGCAATCATCTACATGTTCCTTTGCCTTCGGGCCCAACTCCGCCATTCCTGCTTGCCAACCGAGCAGGTCTGCACGACGAGAACGCTCTTGGATTTGCGACTGGCGAGCAAAGCCGGCTCATTTGAGCAATAAAGGCCGCACACCGCATTTTTTCATCGAGAATTGCCTGACGGCGCTGAAGCCGGTCAGGCGCGACTTTGAAAGTCGATTGTTCTGCCAAGCCAGATTTCGACCGCTCTGAGCATTGCGCTCAGTCATAAGCGCTGACGTAGATCTTTCGCACGGTCTCGATCGTGCGCCAGACGCCGACAAAGCCCGGTTTCATCACGAAGCTGTCGCCGCCGCGGTAAGTCCTGGTCTCACCACCCTTTTCCTCAATTTCGATGAGACCCGAGATGATGTGGCAGAACTCGTAAGTGGTGCCTTTGATGGAATGGGTCTCGCCGGGCGTTGCTTCCCAGACGCCGGTCAGCACCTTCTCGGCTTTGGAGGCGTCCTGCGCCCAGGTCTTGAAGGATGGATTGCCCGAAATGAGTCGTTCCGGAGCAGGCAAGGTGTTCTTTGGTGCGAAGTCCGGATTGGTATCGATAGTAATCAGAAGTGACATGGCATTATCCCTGGTTAATAGCCGAGTGTTCGATCAACAAGCCCGATCGGATTTTTTCCCGCGCGGTGGCGCCTGATGTTTTCTACGACGGATTGTGCCGCCGTATGCGGTTGCGTCACGGATGCGATGTGCGGCGTTATCATGACCTTCGGATGTGCCCAGAGCGCATGGCCTTCCGGCAGCGGCTCGGGGTCAGTGACATCGAGCATAGCTGCTGCAAGGCGGCCGCCGTCGAGCGCCTCGATGAGTGCGGCCTGATCGAGCTGCGGGCCGCGGCCGACATGCAGCAGTCGCGCTCCCATCGGCAAAAGCGAGAAGAGTTTTGCGTTCAGGAGGCCGCGGGTTTGCTCCGTCAGGGGCAGAAGACAGACGAGAATATCCGTTCCACTCAGGAAACTGCCCAGCTGATCGTCGCCATGAAAGCAGGTGACGCCCCCGACCACCTTTTTGCTGCGGCTCCATGCGGCAAGGGAAAATCCAAAGGGCTTGAGGCGATCGATTGCCGCTTGCGCCAGCATCCCAACGCCCAGGAAACCCACGCGGCGTTCGGTCGCCTGTGGAGTGACAATATCTTGCCACTCGCCCCTTCTCTGCTGCTCCCGATATGCGAGCATCTCGCGATGGAGCGCCAGCACGCCAAGCACGACGTATTCCTGCATCATGCGTATGATGCCATCCTCGACCATACGCACCAGCATCACATGATCGGGTATGATCTCGGGCACGAACTGGTCGACTCCGGCACCGATCGAAAAGAGCACCTCCAAATTGCGATAACGCGAGACGTCGTCCGGCACGTTCCAGGTCAGCAGATACCGCACCTTTTCCGGGTCGATGCTTTTCCTACCCTGGTAGAATTCCAGATCGGGGAGCTCGCGCGCAAATATCTGGCGGAAAATTGCGCCCCGAGCGGCATCGGAATTGAAAAGAAACCCCATCGAGGGACCCTTCGTGTCACGCGGCGAGATGCTTGATGACTTGTTGGCGCGCAGCGAGCTCGCCGGACATCTACAGCCTAGCGGCAAGCAGAAGCTTTCTCTGCCGAATATCGGTGCGCTATATGCCGAACATTTCGAACACTTGCACCAAAACAGGTGAAACCTGCTGGCTTTCCGTGCAATGCTGCGGCAAACACGTCTGCTGTCGCAACTGGGCAGCAGGTTCATAAAGCACGACAAGCCATAGACGTTGGCATTCCGCGAAGGAATGAACTGAGATGGGACGATCCGTACGCCTGAAGTCCTTCGAATTGGTCGCGCGCGACATTCGAGACGTTGATGTGAAGCTGCTCCACGCGCTCTCGATTGCCGTCGGCTGGCCGCATCGGCCAAAGGACTGGGATTTCCTGCGCCGCGCCGGTCAGGGCATCGTCGCTGTTGACGGCATCGGGCGCGTTTTCGGAAGTGCGATGTGGTTCCCCCACGGACGCGAATTCGCCACCATCGGCCTGGTACTCACATCGCCGCGCACCCAAGCACAAGGTACCGGCCGATGGCTGATGGAACAGGTGTTCGAACGGTGCGAGGATCGGAATCTTGCCCTGAACTCGACCGATGCTGCCTATCATCTTTATCTGTCGCTGGGCTTCACCAAGGAAGCGGTCGTGTATCAGTGGCAGGGAGAGATCGTATCACCCCTTCCACCGACATCAGTTCTGGATGGCGAATTGAGGTCGGCGTCAGCCGAAACTCTCAATGAGATTGCGGCGCTGGATGAGCGCGCATTCGGCACGAGCCGCCGGGAGCTGCTTGCTCTGCTTTCGGAAGGTGCGTCAATCTGTGTACTGCGCCGCGACGGCAAGACCGTCGGCTACTCCATGAAGCGCGAATTCGGGCGTGGTCACGTGATCGGTCCCATTGTCGCCAGCAATGATTATGACGCGATCCATCTCACGGCCGTGCATCTTAAGGATCTCACCGGCCGTTTCGCCCGCGTCGATACCCGGGAGCAAACGGGCCTGTTTGCTGACTATCTTCAGCAGAGCCGCCTCGCGATCAGCGAGACGGTCACAACCATGTCCAAGGGGCGGCGATTCCTCAACCGAAAGGAAAACGAGCCGTGGGTCTACGGATTGGCCGCTCACGCGTTGAGCTGAGCTGTGAAGCGAATTGTTAGTGGCGCCTGTCCCACGAATATAAATGATAACGACCACTTATTCGGCAACTTCGATTCCGGAGTGTCAGAAAAATTTTCGCGGCGAATTTCGATATTCCGAGCAACAAAACTAAACCGCTGAATGTTGCGACTATTCCCTACGTGGCCGCTCCCTCCCCATTCAAGCTACGGCCCGAAACGGTTTCCGCCCATGCGTTGTTCCGCGATGCCGGCAGCCGCTCAAGTGGCAGAACTCTGGATGATACCCATGCAGAGGTATTTGATTTCCAGATAGTCCTCGATGCCGTATTTCGAACCCTCACGGCCGTTGCCGCTCTCCTTGACGCCGCCGAACGGTGCAACCTCGGTCGAGATCAGGCCTTCGTTGATACCGACGATGCCGTACTCGAGCGCTTCGGCAACGCGCCAGACCCGTCCGATATCGCGGCCGTAGAAATAGGCCGCAAGTCCGAACTCGGTATCGTTCGCAAGGCGGATCGCTTCCTCTTCAGTCTTGAAGCGGAATACGGGCGCGACCGGGCCAAAAGTTTCCTCCCGGAAGATCAACATGTCCGGCGTGGCGTCCGCCAATACCGTCGGTTCAAAGAACGTGCGGCCAAGCGCATGGCGCTTCCCACCGATGGCGACGCGCGCTCCCTTGGAAACCGCATCGGAAACATGCTCTTCGACTTTCTCCACGGCGGCGATGTCGATCAGCGGACCAATCGCGACGCCGGGCTCGAACCCGTCACCGATCTTGAACGCACTAACCGCCTCAGCCAGACGCGAGACAAACAAATCGTAGATCTTGTCCTGCGCAAGGAAGCGATTGACGCAAACACAGGTCTGGCCGGCATTGCGGTATTTCGAAGCCATCGCGCCCTTGACCGCGGCATCGATGTCCGCATCGTCGAAGACGATGAACGGCGCGTTGCCGCCGAGCTCCATCGATGTCCGCTTCACCGTCGACGCGCTCTGCGCCATCAGCTTCTTGCCGATTTCGGTCGAACCCGTGAATGTCACCTTGCGTACGATCGGATTGGAGGTCATTTCGCCGCCGATCGCCGACGCCGAACCTGTGATGACGGACAGCACACCTTGAGGGACGCCTGCCCGCTCCGCCAGCAGCGCAAGCGCCAGCGCGGACAGTGGTGTCTGGCTTGCCGGCTTGACGACCATGGTGCAACCCGCCGCCAGGGCCGGGCCCGCCTTGCGCGTGATCATCGCGGCCGGAAAATTCCACGGGGTGATTGCGGCACAAACGCCGATCGGCTGCTTTAGCACGATGATGCGTCGGTCGGCCGTGAACCCCGGGATCGTATCGCCATAGACGCGTTTTGCTTCCTCGCCGAACCACTCGACGAAGCTTGCGGCATAGGCGATCTCGCCCTTGGCTTCAGCAAGCGGCTTGCCCTGCTCCGCCGTCATGATCGCACCGAGATCGTCCTGGTTCGCCATCATCAGATCGAACCAGCGTCGCAGGATCACGGCGCGCTCTTTCGCGGTACGGGCTCGCCACGCCGGTAGCGCAGCGTTGGCGAATTCGATCGCCCGCCGGGTCTCGGCCATCCCCATGTTGGGGACATGTCCGACCACGGCGCCGGTCGAGGGATTATCGACCGTGATGGTGGCGCCGTTATCGGCGGCTACCCACGCACCTGCCACCGGACAGGCATCGCGCAACAGGGTCGGATCTTTGAGCGTGAGTTTCGAAGCCATGATGAAGACAGCCAGGTTGGAATTAACACGTTATAATGCAGTTCGGCATGAAGCATTCAGCGCTAAGTGGAGTCGTGGCCGCTCAGAAACTGCGTCACGACCTCGATCTGTTCGTCAGCGATCAGGGCCGGCGCATGCCCGCAGTCCGCGACGGTGTGAACGCGGACATTGCGATTGCGCCGCATCATGTCCTTGAGGACGCCTTCGGAAAGCAAATCCGATTGCTGCCCGCGTATGACCAGAATGGGGACATCGATCGCATCCCAGTATTTCCAGAGATCGACGCTGTAGTGCCAAGGGTTTCGAAAGGCCTGAGCGATGTTCGCATCGCACAGCGGCTTGAAGCAGCGCCCCTCCACGCTCCAGGCCACGCTATGCGTTGTCAGATGCCGCCAGTGCACATCCTCCAATCGCCCGAAAGGCGCCAGAACCCGCCGGTAGTAGCCTTCGGCCTGTTCGATCGTCTCAAACGATTTGGGCGCCTCGTTGAGATTGGCACCGAGACGAAGCAATCCGGTCCAGGGCAGATAGGGTCCGATGTCGTTGATGACGATGCGACGGATCGGACTGCCCGGAAGGGCAGCCAGCACCATCCCGATCAAGCCGCCCAGCGACGTTCCAACCCAATCGATCTCCGTTGCACCAAGAGCTGCCATCAACACGGTCATGTCGCTGCAATATTGCGGCAAGGCATAGTCGCTGCTGTCGTGCAGCCGTTCGCTTTGTCCGCGGCCCGGCAAGTCCGGGCAGACGACCTGCCGCCCTGCCATTGCGAGAACTGCGGCGAGGTGATCGAAGTCCCGGCCGTTTCTGGTCAAGCCATGGACGCAGAGCACCGGCCGCACCGCGGGCGCGGGCCCCCAATCCGTGAATGCGATACGATGGAAGCTGCGCCGGGTCAGCCCGCGCACCGATCCGGTGCGGTCGGGCGCCCTCTGCCGTCCTTCAGGCCAGTCCGTGGGGCGCAACTCGGTGGATTTCAGCCCCATCGGTCTATTCGACAAACCGGTGGGCGTCGGCCGAGGTTTCGAAGATATGCGGCGCGACGTCGCGGCGGGCCAGCGCGTCGCCGAGCTTCAGGCGCATGAATGCGCTGGTGGTGTAGCGCGAGGCATGATCGTAGCAGGTCCGCTCGACCTCGGCGGCCATTGAAAACCATTTCTCCGTCATGTCGGGAGCGATGTAAGACGAATCGTAGTTGACGACTGCGGAAAACCGGCGTCCGACACGATGGAAGAGTTCGAGGATCGACGCCCGGATTACCTCGACGTCGGCATCTCTATGGACCCGATAGCCGTCAAGTCCGAGAAAAAGCGTGTTGCGATCGGCATCGTACGACAGCCGCTCCGCCAGCGGCCGATTGAGCAGCCGGTCGTCGAGCTGCATCAGGGCCTCGCTGAACAGCGAAACATCCATGGATTTCGGCGCGCGGATGATGGGCCGAAAGCCCATGAGCGCGAGAATGTCGCGCTCCATATCGATACCCGGCGCGATCTCGATCAGTTCGAGACCCTCGGGAGTGAGGCGGAACACGCATCGCTCCGTCACATAGAGAACGGGCTGCCTGTTGGTTGCGGCAAGCTGGCCCGAAAACGTGATCTGATCCACCTTGTCGATGAATTTCGAGGACTTGCCTTCGCTGAGGATCTTGAGCTGACCATCCACGACCGACGTCTTGAGCCCACCGGTGGTGAAGGTGCCTGCGAAGATCAGCCGGCGCGCATTCTGGGATATGTTGATGAAGCCGCCGGCGCCGGCCAGACGGCCATTGAACAGGCTGACGTTGACGTCGCCGCGGCCATTGACCTGAGCCATGCCGAGACAGGCCAGATCGAGCCCGCCGCCGTCGTAGAAATCGAACATCTGGTTCTGGTCGATGATCGATTCTGCATTGATCGAAGCACCGAAATCGAGACCGCCTTGCGGAATACCGCCGATGATGCCGGGCTCGGCAGTCAGCGTCACAAAGTCGAACAGCTTTTCTTCGGCGGCAACCGAGGCGACTCCCTCCGGCATGCCGATGCCGAGATTGACCACGCCGCCCATCGGCAATTCCAGGGCGCAGCGGCGCGCAATGATCTTGCGGTTATCCAGCGCCATCGGAACATTGCGATCGGCCGGCGCGCGCAATTCGCCCGAAAATGCTCCGTTGTAACCCGTGGCATAGGTCTGGACATGGTTTTCGGGCTGCGCAACGACGACGCAGTCGATCAAGACGCTCGGAATTTTGACGTGACGCGGATTGAGCGAGCCGGAGGCGGCGATGCGCTCCACCTGCGCGATGACGAATCCCTTGCAGTTCTTGGCGGCCGTTGCCAGCGCCAGATTGTCGAGGGTCAACGCCTCTTTTTCCATCGAGATGTTGCCGTTGTGGTCGGCGGTGGTACCTCTGATGATCGCAACGTTGATGGGAAATGCCTTGTAGAACAGCCATTGTTCGCCGTCGATTTCGATCATCCGCACCAGCTCTTCGGTGGTGCGCGCATTCAGCTTTCCGCCACCATTGGCCGGATCGACGAAGGTGCCGAGCCCGACCTTGGAGAGAAGCCCGGCCTTGCGCCCCGCAATTTCACGAAACAGATGCGATACGCATCCGAGCGGCAAGTTATAGGCCTCGACGTGATTGTCGACCGCCATCCGGGCGAGCTTCGGAACCAGGCCGAAATGTCCGCCGACCAGGCGTTTGATCAGGCCGGGATGCGCCAGGCGGTTGAGGCCGCGATCGGCGCCGTCTCCCGGCGCCGCCGCGAACACCAGCGAAAGGTCCCGCGGCTCTCCGGTCTGCACGAAACGCCGCTCCAGCGCCTTGATGATTTCATCGGGCGTTCCCACGCCGACGAAGCCGGACGAGGCGACGGTGTCACCGGAACGGATGATGGCAACCGCCTCGGCGGCGTCGACGATCTTGTTGCGCATCAGGCTTCACTTCCGGGATTGGCGTCGCGGGCGACCAGCCAGTCGGCAATGCTCTGGCTCAGCTTGCCCTGCGATTTGCTGGAGACGAACAGGCCGACATGGCCGCCGGGCAGCGGAATTTCGGTGTAATCCGTGCTGCCTATCTTCGCTCCGAGCGCGCGCGAGCAGTCCGGCGGAATGATATGGTCATCCAACGCAAAAACATTCAGCACGGGAGCCGTGATAGACTTCAGATCGACCCGACGGCCGGACAGTTCAAAGCTGCCATCGACCAGGCGGTTCTCCTGGTAGAGATCCTTCAGCCACTGCTTCGCCGCTCCGCCAGGATGATGCGGACGGTCCGCGAGCCACTTTTCCATGCGGAGGAAATTCATGAACTTGGCCTCGTCATCGACGACGTCGATGAGATCGACATTGTATTTCGTCAGTGAGCGCATCGGCGTCATCATCGAGAACACCGAGCTCATGAACTCGCCCGGCAGCACGCCGTAAGTATCGACCAGCTTGTCGATGTCATCAGGATCGAGGCTGCGGGTCCAAAGGTTGAGGAAGCCGTGGTGCGCGGCCTTGTCCTTGACATCGGCATGGAAGTCGATTGGGGTAATGGTGATGACGAGATTTTTGACCTTTTCCGGATGCAGAGCGGTGTAGCACGTCGTAAAGACGCCGCCTTCGCAGATGCCGAGCAGCGTGATCTTGTCATGGCCGGTTTCCTGCGCGATGCGGTCGACTGCGGCATCGATGTAGTCATCGACGTAATCATCAATTTTCAGCCATCGCTCGGTTCGGCCCGGCTGGCCCCAGTCGATCAGCCAGAGATCGAGCCCTTTTGAGAGAAGGCTGCGCACCAGCGAGCGGTCAGGCTGTAAATCAGCCATGGTATACCGCCCGATCAGGCCGTAGGCCAAAAGGACGGGCGTCTTCGCCGTCGCTTCCGCCATCGGCTCATAATGGAACAGCTCGACCTTGTCGCGGCGCATCATGAGATGCTTCGGTGTCGTGCCGATGGCGACGTCTTCATCCCGCGTATTGGCGATCAACTGTGTCGCCTTGAACATCTTCTCGGCGTTGGCCGCCATGTCCCGGGCGAAGCGCGAGGTTTGGTTCTCCTGATCGCTCATCGTGCGGCTTCGCTCTTCTGGTCGCGGATCTGGCGGGCGAGCGTACGGACTTCTCGGCGGAGTTCGGTCAATTGCTGCGTCACGTCGTCGAAATCCTTGCGGGTCGGCAGCCCCAACATGGCTGACGCGGCCTCAGCGACATCATCCTGCCGGCTCCGTAACTTCAATCCCGCCTGCAGCAGTTCCTTCTGAGCTTGCAAGAAGCCGTCGGTGCGCTGATTCCGGATCAGTTCCTCGTTGGAGATTTCGCTCCATTTGGCGAACGCCTCGCGCCACTCCGGATGCGGGGAGCCATCGCTACCGGTGGCGGACATCGTCTCGTAAAACCGCTTCGACGCTTCAGGCCATGGAGCGGCAGCAACCGCATTGTAGCTCGCAAGCCGCTGGCGCATCTCGATCCAGGCCCCAAAGGCCAACGCCATTTTCCGGTCGATGTCCCAGACGTCGGCCAGCCGCGGCCCCTGCGCCATCCGCTCGATCGCTGCCGACAGTTCGTTGCCGTCGCCAAAACCACCCGGCTTTTCCGACAGACGCGCCAGCATGAACGGTGCCATCGACCCCGACCACGCCTCGACCATGCGGTTCGAGGATTCGGCCATCGTCTGCCACAGCTTCGCCCATTCGAGGCCGGGATCGGAATCAGCGGAAGCCGATTTGTCGTTCTCGCTCATGCTGCTCACTCTTTGTGCCGCTCAGGCCGCCGCGCGGTTGCCGAACGCCTCGGTGTAGATCGCCAGCGCATCGTCGAAGCTCAATTCCCGCGGATTGTTCACGAGAAGCCGCGTCTGCTTCATCGCATCCTCGGCGAGCTTCTTCAGGTCGCCCCTCGCAATGCCGACATCGGCCAGCGAGGCCGGCACGTTGCAATCCCGGCAGATCGCCGCGATCGCATCGACGAACAGCCGTGCCCGCTGGCTGACGCTCATTCCTTCCGATTTGGGATCGACGATCGGCGCCAGTTCGGCGTAGAGGCCTTCCGCCTCCGGCAAATTGAACCGCAGCACCTGGGTCAGCACCAAGGCATTCGACAGGCCATGCGGCACGTGGAACAGCGCGCCGATCGGATAGGCCAGCGCGTGCACGGCGGCGACCGGGGAATTGGCGAACGCCATGCCGGCCAGCATCGAACCCAGCAGCATTTGCGACCGCGCTTCGAGATTAGATCCGTCCGCACAGACCGTCCGGACATTCGCCGACAGCAGGGCGAGAGCCTGCCGTGCCAACTGGTCCGACATCGGATTCTTCCGGTGCTTGCTGGTATAGGCTTCGATCGCATGGACCATGGCGTCGATGCCGGTCGCCGCGGTGACATGCGGCGGCAGGCCGAGCGTCAGCTCCGGATCGAGGATCGCCCAGTCCGGGAGCAGGCGGGGCGCAACGACGCCCTTTTTCTCGGTCGTCGGCGTGGTGACGATCGCAATCGGGGTCACCTCCGAGCCCGTTCCGGCCGTTGTCGGCACCAGCAGCAGCGGAAGGCGTTCGCCCTTGGCAAGGCCGACGCCGTAGATATCTTCGAGGCGATCAGGCGTTTTGGCCAGATAGGCCACCAACTTCGCGGTATCGAGCGCGCTGCCGCCGCCGATTGAGGCAACCAGCTCGATGTCCTTGTCACGACACAGTGCGACCGCCCGCTCGATGATATGCGACGGCGGATCCGCCTCCACATCTTCGAATATCGTCAGTTCGCAGCCGCCGGCAACCAGGCCAGCCTCGGCGTTTCTGGTCAGGCCTGCATTGCGTACGCCCTTATCCGTGACCAGCAGAACACGTTTTGCCCCGTATCCAGCGACCAACTCCGCCAGCTTTTTCGATGCGCCTGCCTCAAACAGGATGTTGGGGGGTGCCTGGAAGGTAAACGCTTTCATCTGACATCACTCCTGATCTGATCGGACGTTACTGCCGCAAGCGCCGCGGCGAGCTGTTCGGTCACGGCGTCAATCGGCTGCAAACCGTCGACGACGTTGAGCAGTCCCTGCGACCGGTAGTATTCCGTGACCGGCGCGGTTTGCTCGCGATAAACGCCGAGCCGGGTCTTGAAGACCTCGGGATTATCGTCGCGGCGCACCGGCTCGCCTCGGCTTGCCGCATCGTCGGCGCGCCCTTTGATGCGGTCGAGCAGCGCATCTTCGTCGACCTCGAGCTCAAGCACCGCATCGAGCTTGATGCCCCGGGTGGCGAGTTCCTGATCGAGCGCTTCGGCCTGCGCGACCGTGCGCGGGAAGCCGTCAAGGATAAAGCCGCTTACCGCATCGGAATGGTCGATACGATTAGCGATCACCGATACCACGACGTCGTCGGGCACAAGTTCACCCCGATCCATGATGTGCTTGACGCGCAATCCCGCAGCCGTGCCTTCCGCAACCGCCTGGCGCAGCATGTCGCCGGTCGACAATTGCGGGATCGCAAATCGAGTGACGATCCTCGTCGCCTGCGTGCCCTTACCTGCGCCTGGCGGCCCCAACAGAACCAGTCTCATATCATTGCCCATATCTCGGTTTCAGCTCTTTGCCCGCGCGATGGCCTCGACGATCAGCCGGCGCGCTTCGGCACTGTCGCCCCATCCGATCACCTTCACCCACTTCCCCGGCTCCAGATCCTTGTAGTGTTCAAAGAAGTGCTGGATCTGCTCGATCGCGATCTGCGGCATGTCGGCGATCCCGTTGACGTGTGCGTAGCGCATCGTCAGTTTCGGCATCGGCACGGCGATGATCTTCTCGTCGCCGCCGCCCTCGTCATCCATCTTGAGCACGCCGATCGGCCGCACATTGATTATGGCGCCAGGAGCGATCGGCCGCGAATTGGCCACGAGCACGTCGATCGGATCCCCATCGTCCGAAAGCGTGTGCGGAACGAAGCCGTAATTTCCGGGATAGCGCATCGGCGTATACAGGAAGCGGTCGACGAACAGCGCGCCCGCCGCCTTGTTCATTTCGTATTTGATCGGTTCACCGCCGATCGGAACCTCGATGATGACATTGACGTCCTCCGGGGGATTGTCGCCGATCGAAATCGCGTCGATATTCATTTCCGCGCCGCCTTTTGGCTATGGCGGTTTTTGATGAGATCATCGACCACCGCCGGATCCGCCAGGGTTGAGGTGTCCCCGAGCGCGCCGACTTCGTCCTCGGCGATTTTGCGCAGAATACGACGCATGATCTTTCCAGAGCGGGTCTTGGGCAGGCCCGGCGCAAACTGAATGACATCGGGTGCGGCGATCGGTCCGATCTCCTTGCGGACCCAGGCCACTAGTTCCTTGCGCAACTCTCCGGAGGGCTCCGCATCCGACATCAAGGTGACGTAGGCGTAGATGCCCTGCCCCTTGATGTCGTGCGGAAAACCGACAACAGCGGCTTCGGAAACCTTCTGATGTGCGACGAGCGCGCTTTCGACTTCGGCTGTCCCCATGCGATGACCGGATACGTTGATGACGTCGTCGACGCGGCCGGTGATCCAGTAGTAGCCGTCGGCGTCGCGCCGGCAGCCATCGCCGGTGAAATACTTGCCCGGATAGGTCGCGAAGTAGGTCTGCATGAAGCGCTCGTGGTCGCCGTAGACCGTGCGCATCTGGCCTGGCCAGGAATCGGCAATGACGAGATTGCCTTCGCATGCGCCGGTCAGCACGGCACCACTTGCGTCCACCACTTCCGGCATCACTCCGAAAAACGGCAGGGTTGCCGAACCGGGCTTCAAAGCCGTCGCGCCGGGAAGCGGCGAGATCAAGATGCCGCCTGTCTCGGTCTGCCACCAGGTATCGACGATCGGACAACGTCCATCGCCGACCACGCGGTGATACCAATCCCACGCTTCCGGATTGATCGGCTCGCCCACCGAGCCGAGCAAGCGCAGCGACGCACGGCTGGTCTGTTTGACCGGCTCTTCCCCCGCACCCATCAACGAACGGATCGCGGTCGGCGCGGTGTAGAAGATGTTGACCTTGTGTTTGTCGACGACCTGCCAAAAGCGCGATGTTGAGGGATAGTTCGGGATCCCCTCGAACATCAGCGTGGTCGCGCCGTTGGCCAGCGGCCCATAGACGATGTAGCTGTGGCCGGTGACCCAGCCGACATCGGCGGTGCACCAGTAGATGTCGCCGTCGTGATAGTCGAACACATACTGGTGCGTCATCGACGCAAAAACGAGATAGCCACCCGTGCTGTGAACGACGCCCTTTGGAGCACCGGTTGAACCCGACGTGTAAAGAAGGAATAGCGGATCCTCCGCGTTCATTTCGACCGGCGCGCAATCGGCCGAGGCCTTTGCCACCTCGTCCGCGTACCAGACGTCGCGGCCGTCGACCCAGTCGATGCCACCGCCGGTGCGCTTGACCACGATCATCGTCTTCACGATGCCGGCCACCTTCTTCAGCGCATCGTCGGCATTGACCTTCAGCGGTACCTTGCGCCCGCCGCGCAGCCCCTCATCGGCGGTGACCACGACTTTGGACTGGCAGCCCTCGATACGTCCGGCCAGGGCATCCGGCGAGAACCCGCCGAACACGATGGAATGGACCGCCCCGATTCGCGCGCAGGCGAGCATGGCATAGGCGGCTTCCGGAATCATGGGCAGGTAGATCGTGACGGTGTCGCCTTTCTTCACACCGTGACTTTTCAGGACATTCGCGACACGACAGACCTGATCGTGCAACTCCGCGTAGGTGATATGCCTGGATTCGGCGGGATCGTCGCCCTCCCAGATGATCGCGACCTGACCGGCACGCCGGGCAAGATGCCGGTCGATGCAGTTCATCGCCACATTCGTGGTGCCGTCCTCGAACCACTTGATCGAGACCTTGCCGGGCGCAAAGGAGGTATTCTTCACCTTCGTGAACGGCTTGATCCAGTCGATCCGCTTGCCATGCTCCGCCCAGAAAGCATCCGGCGTCGACACCGACGAAGCATACATGCTGCTGTATTTCGCAGCGTCAGCATGAGCCCGCCGTGCCCAGCCGGCCGGCACGTCATGGATCAGCGTATCTGACTTTTCCGTGCCCACCTTGGAGCCTCCCCGACGCACTGCGATGCGATTGTCGTGATCGGACGATGCACCGTCCGCGCTCGGAACGCGTGCAGGCAACATCCTGTGATCAGCGATTTGATTTCGCTCTGAGGCGACCGGCGCTACTTATTCAGGTCAACAGTCGACGGCTGGTTCACTGCACTTGCAAGCTCGCGAAACTGCGCGTTCATTTTTTCCATCTGCTCCTTGAGATGGCTCTGATAAACTGCACCCATTTCCTGCGGGTCCTTGGCATGCAACAGCCGTTGCGCAAGCTCGAAGCCCGAAGCCACATTTTCCTCGGCGAACGCGACGGCTCTTTCGTTCATCTCCTTCGCCGCCGAATAGGTTGAGCGAACGCTGGAATCGGCCTTCTCTCTCAACTTCTGGGATTCGGTTATGTATTTCGACACAGCCTCTTTCGCCTTGTCCAGCGTGGTCTGCGCCATTTCCCGCATCTTCTCAGCCTGCTCGTTGATCTGCTCACTCATTGCACTCTCCATTGCCGGCGCTTGCGACCACGCCAATTTCAGCTCAGCTCATCAATCGGCCCTCGCCGACGGCTCACACGGTCGGCTCAATAACCTGCTTCAGCTTCTCGCGAAGTTCATCCACGAGCACGCGGGTATTTTCGCTGTAGTCGATCGGCACGACGACGAGGTGCACACCGCCACCTTTGAAAGCGTTTTCGAGCGTCGGAATCAACGAATCCGTGCTTTCGACCCGCGAGCCTTTCGCGCCGTAGCTCTCGGCGTATTTGACGAAATCCGGATTCCCGAACGTGAGGCCAAAGTCCGGGAAACTATCGACCGCCTGTTTCCAGCGGATCATGCCATAGGCCGAATCTTCCAGGATCAGCACGACGAGATTCAATTTAAGGCGAACCGCGGTTTCCATCTCCTGCGAATTCATCATGAAGCCGCCGTCGCCGCAGACCGCGAGCACGCGGCGTTCCGGATGCAGCATCGCCGCCATCATGGCGGATGGCAGCCCGGCGCCCATTGTCGCGAGGGCATTGTCCAGCAGCAGCGTGTTCGCCACATAGGTGCGGTAGTTGCGGGCGAACCAGATCTTGTACATCCCGTTATCCAGCGCGACGACGCCGTCTTCAGGGATGACCTTTCGCACATCGTGCACGATGCGTTGCGGCGTCGGGGGCCAACGGTCCTCGGTCGCGCGATCGCCGATCCGGGCCAGGATACTTTCGCGAAGGCTTAACAGCGCGCCGGCATGATGCAGCCGCCCCTCGAGACGATCGGCCAGCAACTCCAGGCTCGGTCCAACATCGCCGACCACTTCGCACTGCGGAAAGTAGACCCGCTCCACGTTGGCCGGCGTGTAGCTGACGTGGATGACTTGAGGACCTTTGGGGCCCATGATGAAGGGCGGCTTTTCGATGGTGTCGTGACCTATGGCAATAATCAGATCGGCTCGGTCGACCGCTTCATGAACGTAATCGCGCTCGCTGAGTGCAGCCGTCCCCATGTAGAGGTTGCTGCCGCCGGGTACCGTTCCCTTGCCCATTTGTGTGGTGAAGAACGGAATTTTCGTGCGGCGGACGAAGCCGCCGATGCCGGCCGTGCTGCGCGGCCGGGACGCGGCGGCGCCGAGCATGATCAAGGGCCGCTTGGCCTTGAGGATCATGTCGGCAGCGCGATCCAGCGAGGCACGATGGGCGACCGGGATCTCGATCGGATGCGGCGCCACCATCGCGACGTCTTCGGATTCCTCGCCCGCGATGTCCTCGGGCAGTTCCAGAAGAACCGGACCCGGACGCTCTTCCATGGCGATCCGGAAGGCATCGCGAACGATTGTCGGAATGCCGCTTGTGCTGACGATCTGGAGCGACAGCTTGGTCAACGGTTTGAAAGCGCTAACCACATCGACGATCTGGAATTTGGCCTGTCGGCTGCTCATGATGCCCTTCTGGCCCGTGAGCATGATCATGGGCATGGCGCCGAGCAGCGCGTAGGCGGCGCCAGTCGTCAGGTTCAATGCGCCAGGGCCAAGCGTGGTGATGCACACGCCGGGCTTGCCGGTCAGCCGTCCATAAGTCGCGGCCATGAAGGCCGCGCCCTGCTCGTGGCGTGTCAGGATCAGCTTGATCGACGAGTTGCGCAAGCTTTCCACGACATCGAGGTTCTCCTCGCCGGGAACGCCGAAAATTCGGTCGACGCCCTCGTTCTCGAGTGCGGCAACCAACAAATCTGATCCCTTGGCCATCAGCGCGTCTCTCCCATTCGAATTCAATGCTCTCCGGACGCCGTCGCAGGCATGACGGGGCCGTCGTGTTTCAGTTCAGATCCGGCCATCGCCGTCGAGATAGCCTCGCGTCCGCGTATCCGGCATCCAGAGCGACGCGACCAGGGCGACCAGCGCCATCGCCGCGACGTACCAGAAGAACAGGGTTTCGTATCCGGACGATTTCAGCGACAATGCAACATATTCCGCCGTTCCGCCGAACATCGCATTGGCAATCGCGTAGGGAAGTCCGACGCCTAGGGCGCGCACCTCGGGCGGAAACAGTTCGGCCTTCACGACGCCACTGATCGAGGTATAGAAGCACGCAATCACAAGACCGATCATGATCAGGCCAAAAACGGCGTAGACGTTGGTGGTGCTGGACAATGCCATCAATAGCGGCACCGCAGCGAGGGTAGCGCATGCGCTGAACAGGATCATGTTGTTGCGCCGGCCGATCCTGTCCGATAGCGCCCCGAACACCGGTTGCAGCAGCATGAAGGCGATCAGGGCAGCGGTCATGATCGAGCTGACCGTCTTGGCATCCAGCTTCACGCTGTTGACCAGGAATTTCTGCATGTAGGTCGTAAACGTATAGAAAAATAGCGATCCGCCGATCGTGAATGCGAGAACGATCAGCAGCGCGCGCTTATGATGCCAGAGGCCGGAGAGAGAACCTGCCTCCTTGCGGTGCATGGTCTCCGCCGAGGCCGTCTCCTGCAACGAGCGGCGGAGATACAACGCCACAACGGCCGCGACGGCGCCGAACAGGAAAGGCACCCGCCATCCCCATTCCTTCAGCTCGTCGAGCGACAAGGTTTGCTGCAGAACCACGACAACGAGGAGTGCGAGAAGTTGCCCGCCGATGAGCGTGACATACTGGAATGACGAATAGAACCCGCGGTTGCCCTTGCCGGCAATCTCGCTCATATAAGTTGCCGCCGTTCCATATTCCCCGCCGACCGACAGGCCTTGTGCCATGCGCGCAAACAGTAGGAGCGCCGGCGCCGCGGCGCCGATTGTTTGGTACGTGGGGAGCATTCCGATCATCAGCGATCCCGCGCACATCAGCAGCACCGACAGCACCATCGAATTCTTGCGGCCATGCGCATCGGCGATCCAGCCGAACAGCCAGCCACCGAGCGGCCGCATGAAGAACCCTACGGCGAAAATGCCGGCCGTCGCCAGCAACTGGCTGGTCTGGTCGCCAGACGGGAAGAACGCCGCCGCGAAATAGATCGAGGTAAATGCGTAAGCATAGAAGTCGTACCACTCGACCAGATTTCCGGACGACGCAGCCACAATCGCCTTGATACGCGAGAGCTTTTGCGCCGTGCTGTCAGCGGGGATTGTCGGGTGCGATGCAGCAATAGCAACCATTTGCTTAGCCTCCCAATCGACGGATGATGCTTTGCGTGAAGTCGCCAGTAGACGCCTTGCCGCCCAGATCGGGCGTGCGAACGCCGTCCTCGCGCAAGACCTGATCAATTGCCGTTCTAAGACGGTTTGCGAGATCAGGCTGATCAATGTGCTCCAGCATCAGCCCGACCGCCAGCAATAAAGCGAGCGGATTGGCGATTCCCTTGCCGGCAATATCCGGTGCCGAGCCGTGCACGGCCTCGAAGATCGCCGCATCCGGACCGATGTTGGCGCCGGGCGCCATGCCGAGGCCGCCGACCAGACCGGCGAGCTGATCCGACAGGATGTCACCGAACAAATTGGTAGTGACGATGACGTCGAACTGCCAGGGATTCATGACGAGCTGCATCGCCGTGGCATCGACGATGCGATCGTCCATCTTGACCCTGCCCTCGTACTTCTTTGCAACCTCGTGACCGACCTCGAGAAAGATGCCGGTCAGCGCCTTCAGCACGTTGGCCTTGTGCACGACGGTCACCTTCTTGCGACCGTTCTTGAGCGCGTAGTCGAATGCGAATTCGATGATCTTGCGCGATCCTTCACGCGTATTGACCCCGGTCGAAATGGCGACCGCGTGCGGATCTTCCCCAATTGGAATATAGTGTTCGAAAGCGACATAGAGCCCGCCGAGGTTCTCGCGCACCAGCACGATATCGATTTCGTCGAATCGTCCTCCGGGAACCATGCTTCGAACCGGCCGCAAATTGGCGTAGAGGCCGAATTCTTCGCGCAGACGAACATTGATCGAGCGGAATCCTCCCCCCACCGGCGTCGTTAGCGGGCCCTTCAGGGCGAGCCGCGTACGTCGGATGCTGTCCAGCGTCGCCTGCGGCAGCGGATCACGGCTTTCCTCGATCGCGGCCAGGCCACCCTGCTGGATGTCCCATTCGAATGGAGAGCCGAGCGCTTCGAGAATGTCGACGGCCGATTTCACGATCTCGGGGCCGATACCATCGCCTGGAATGAGCGTAGCGGGCCGCTTC
Organism: Bradyrhizobium sp. Kon56; assembly: GCF_055807635.1. Lineage (NCBI taxonomy): Bacteria > Pseudomonadati > Pseudomonadota > Alphaproteobacteria > Hyphomicrobiales > Nitrobacteraceae > Bradyrhizobium > Bradyrhizobium sp. Kon56. The sequence continues at coordinate 363,664 of NZ_JBVVOU010000003.1, forward strand.
GATTTGGATTGAGCAGGCATTACTATGTCCTCGAAGATGAGAGCCGCGGGGTTTTGTGAATGTCAGACATGCTGCCTTGCACTCAATGTACGGGGCTTGCGGCGGAGGTGGCGGGTAGAGTTTCCTGCTTGCTGATCCAAAGCACCGCGATGATCCCGGCGATTTGAAGCAAAGCCAGCGGTATCAAGGCCATGGGGAAGCTACCCGTCGCCTCCTTAATGACGCCGAGCAGCCACACCGCGCCAGAAGTGCCGATGTGCGACAGGGTATTGATGCCGGCAATTCCGGCCGCAGCAGTTGCCGGAGAGAGTGTCCCAGTCGCCAGGGCCCAGAATGGTCCCTTGATCGAATAATTACCGATCAAGACCACGCTCAGAATAGCAAGCGTCACGGGCAATGAGCTCGTGAGCATGGTCGCAAGCAGCGCCGTTGCGCATAACGCAAGTGGTATTGCGGTGTTTTGGGCATGGGCGTTCGACCTGTCCGAATATCTTCCCCAAAAGATCATCGCAACGGAGGCGATGCCAAATGGGATGGCATTCAGGAAGCCGGTCTCCATGTTGGACATCCCGAACGATTTCACGATCTGAGGCTGCCACAGCGACAACGCGTTGCTCGTGGCCGAGCTTCCCGCATAGATCAAACCGAGGATGAGCACATATTTGTTGGTCAGAATTTGCCACAGCGACATGTGGCCGACCTGCTTCGCCATCGATCGTTCGGACTGCAGGCGCGCGTCGAGCCAATTGCGCGCCTCCGGCTCGAGCCATTTTGCATCAGCGGGTCTGTTCGGAAGCCCGAAGAACGAGACCAGGCCGAGCAGGACGGCCGGAATGGCTTCAACGATGAAAAGCCATTGCCAACCACGAAGGCCGAGCACGCCATCCATCGCCAGCAAAGCGCCGGATATTGGCGATCCCAAAAAGCTCGATAGCGGTATCGCCACCATGAAAACCGCAACGATCCGTGCGCGATAGGCCGCCGGAAACCAGAAGGTCAGATACAGGATCACACCAGGAAAGAACCCGGCCTCCGCTGCACCCAACAAGAAGCGGCTCAGATAAAAAGTAATCGGCCCTACCGCAAAAGCGGAGAGAATACCGACTATCCCCCATGTGATCATAATGCGCGCGATCCAGATCCGCGCGCCAACTTTCTGCATCGCCAGATTACTGGGGACCTCGAAAAGAATGTAGGCGATATAGAACAGCGCCCCGCCCGCCCCGAAGGCAGCCTGCGTCAGGCCCAGGTCCTTGTTCATTTGCAGGGCCGCAAACCCGGCATTGACGCGGTCAACGTATGAAATGAAATAGCACACCATGAAAACGGAAGCAGGCGCCATGTAATGCGGCGCATGGTTTCCGCTTCGATCCTCGGTAGCGGCGCGGAATTCGTTGGCATGGCGTCCTCGTTTCGGGTTGACGGTCAGGCAGCGAGTTGGCGCAGGACGTATTGAAAAATTCCGCCGTTGCGGAAATATTCGAGCTCGTCGAGCGCATCGATGCGGCAGGTCAAGGGTATGATGGCCTTATTCGCACCATCGGACTCGCGGATCTCGATCGCGAGCTTCTGGAGATGCTGGGAAGGCCATTCTTTTCCGCTGCGGCAAGCGAATAGTAGGCGTAGCTCTTTGCACCGACGACAAGTGTCTGGCGTGCGCCGAAGCTGTTGAGATACTGCTTCATTATCAAGTCCCCCTTCGCTGGAATCGTCCGCCTCGCGCAGATCTGAAGCGGTCTATTTCTCCGATGCTGCAAAGGGATCGAGACCCGCTTTTTTCAGGGCCGGAGCAGCAGCAGCTGAAGCGAGGAAGGCAATCAGAGCCCGTCCGGCTTCCGGCTGACTGGCACCGGAGGTTATGCCTGCAGAAAAGATCGTGATTTTCTGGACGTCTGGCGGGAGCGGCCCGACAAGGTCGGCTCCAGCGATCGGCAGAAGTTCACTGATCTGTTGAAAGCCGAGTTCGGCGTCACCTCGTGCAACAACACTCGCGACCGGCTCCGCCGGAATCATTTTGGCCTTGTCCTTCATCTCGGCGGCGATCCCGAGACGCTTGAACAGCTCGGTGCCCACATAGACGCCGCTGGCGCTGTCGGAGTATGCAACTGACTTCGCGTTCAACAGTGCCTGCTTCAATGCGTCAGGAGTACCGATATCAGGCTTTGGCGTTCCGGCGCGTACCGCGATCCCGATCGGCGAGCGTACCAGGTCGACGCGGCTGGTTCTGACCGCCCTGCCCTGCTCGATCATCTCGCCAAGCGCGTCGCCGACCATGATGAGCACGTCCGCCGCCTCGCCGCGTGCCAGTCGCACGGGGATGGCGTTCTCCGTCGTTCCCATCGAGGGGCCATAGGCCGTGACGACCGTATTTCCCGTCGCGCGTTCAAATTGCGGTACGAGCTCCTTATAAGGCGTCGCCAAGCCTCCCGATATCATGACCCTGACTTCGGACGCCTTGGCGATTCCAGCCGCGGCCGCCAAGACAATCAGCAAGCTTAGCGCAACTAGCCTGCGCACGACGATCGTCACGCTCATCGGCAATTTCCTTCGATGCAATTATTCGAGGACTGTGCTTGCTCGATGACGGTCGACGTCATCGAGCACTTTGGTGGTCACGTCCCTATCACCGTCTCGACCGAATTGGCGCCGGATAGCGCGCGTCGTTGTTGCGGCCTGTAAACGAGGTACGTCCCGGCCAGACCACAGAGCGCTGCCGCGCTCATCCAATATCCCGGCGACGCATTGTCACCAGTGGCAGCGATCAGCCAGGTGCAGATCGCTGCCGTAAACCCGCCGAACGTCGTTGCCAGACTATATGCGAGGGAGAATCCCGACGTTCGTACACCCACCGGCATGACTTCGGTCAATGCGACGATCATCGCGCCGTTGTAGCTGGCGTAGATGAAAGACAACCAAAGTAGGACCGTCAGCATCTTCGGGAACGTCGGGCCTGCGGCCAACCAGGAAAGCGCGGGATATGCAGTCAGAAATGCCAAAGTCGAAAAGGCGATGAGGATCGGCCGACGACCAATCCGATCGGACAACGAGCCCATGATGGGAAGCCAGATGAAGTTCGATATTCCCACGCAAATCGTCACGATCAGGCCATCGGCCGCGGTCAGCTTGAGGACCGATTTGCCGAATGTCGGCGTGTAGACGGTAATGAGGTAGAACGACACCGTGGTCATGATCACCATCATCATCCCGGCAAGCACAATGCTCCAGTTTGCGAGGATGGAGCGATAGATCTCGCGGGGTGTCGGATGATGCTTCCGCGCCAGGAATTCATCGGTTTCCTGCAGCGAGCGTCGAATGAAGAATACGAAAGGAACGATCAGGCAGCCGATGAAGAACGGAATACGCCAGCCCCAATCGTCAAGCTGCGCCGGTGCAAGCCATGCATTGAGAGCGAAACCCAGCGAGGCCGAGACGATGATCGCGACCTGTTGACTTGCCGATTGCCAGCTGGCGTAAAAACCCTTCTTTCCCGGTGTGGCCATTTCCGAGAGATAGACGGAAACCCCACCAAGCTCGACGCCAGCCGAGAAGCCTTGCAGCAGGCGTCCGATCAAGACGAGGATCGGGGCCAATATGCCAATGGTTGCGTAACTTGGCACGAACGCGATGAGCACCGTGCCGGCAGCCATGATCGACAGTGTAACGATCAGGCCTTGGCGCCGGCCGATCCGATCCACGTAGGCGCCGAGGATGATGGCGCCGAGCGGGCGCATCAGAAAGCCTGCGCCAAACGCAACGAAGGTCAGCAGCAGTGACGCGTATTCATTTTCGAGTGGGAAGAATGCCTTGGCGATGTACGACGCGTAGACGCCCGACAGAAAGAAGTCGAACATCTCAAGAAAGTTGCCACTGGTGACGCGGAGCACCATGCCAAGCTTCGACTGTCCGGTGGTAACCGTCATGCCGTCCTCCCTTTTATCGTTTATGTTTTTTTGTCTTGTTCACCCGTCTTGCAGGTGTTGCAAACTTGATCGCGGCCGGATTGACCGATACGCGAGGAGCGATCGTTCAAGCTACGATTGCTGCCTCATCGTATATCAGCTGCCTGTCACCAACCTGTCGCTGCCGCACTCCGCAAGAAAATCGGTTTGAAGACGACGCGCTTGATGAGCCGGCAGATATGGGGGGCTTCTCTCGGATGTTATTCCGTCTGAAATCCAGATCCCTGGATTTCTATCGATCCTGCAACGCGCGGCGCCACTCTTTGAGGAAGCTCGCTCGTTTCGATTGATCGAGATAGGTGAGCAATTCTGCACCAATATGGATCGGCTTGACTGCGCCGCTGCGATCCGCAGGTATCACGCCTTCCGCGCCGAGACCGAGGCGCACAGGACCGACTGACCGGGCCAGGAGAAATTTCTGGCCGCGTTCTGAAAGCAGGTAATCAAGAAACAATTTCGCGGATTCCGGGTGGGGCGCGGTGACGGGTATAAAGGCTATTCGCGACATCAAGGTGATGTAGTCGGCAGGAAACACGATTCCGATAGAGGCATCTTCCTTGGCCCGTTCGATCGCGTAAGACCCTATCATGTTGTAGGCGAGCAGATGTTCGCCGGATGAAATCCGATCAAGCACCGTTCCGGTGGTCGAATAGAGCTTGATACCGGCGCTGCCAAACGCACGGACCAAATCCCACGTTGTCCTGGTGATTCCGGCATCGCGCGTGATGAACAGGAAACCGGTCCCGCTCTGCTCCGGGTCATAGGTTGCGATCTTACCTCGATAGATGTCAGGCTTTCGGCTTAGAAGGCTCTTCAGGTCAGTGCGGGTTCGGGGTACATCGGACTCCGCAACGAGATTCTTGTTATAAACAATGACAATCGGCTCCGCCGTGATGGCATAGGCTTCGTCTTTCCAGATGGCCCAATCCGGGATATGCGCAATTTCCTTCGAGACATAGGGTTGAGCATAGCCGTCATTGACGAGCTTGATCTGCAGATCCATCGCGGAGCTCCAGACAATGTCTCCGGGTGCTGCGCTGGAGGTCGAGGGATCCACGACTTGATTGTAGATATCGTTCGAGTTGATCTTTGTATGGACGATCTCGATGTCCGGATGACTTGCCCGGAAATCGGCAAGCAAGTCGGCGACGTCCGCGTCCTGGGTCGTCGATACGATGTTGAGTTGCTCTCGAGCTCCGGCGATAGCGGATGCTTGCCCTTTGAGAGGGCCGAGCTGCGCCTGCTCCGACATGGCAGGCCACGTCAGCAAGATCCCAACGCACAAGGCCAAGGCTTTGGCAGCCGCCATCGTGACGTTTCCTCGTCCATGAGCCGCTTTGCGGACTTCAGTTTGTTCAGGACCGCAGCCATTCGTACGGCAGCGCACAATCCGGCCTCAACTTGAGCTTTCACCATCACGCTTGGCAAGAGGAAAGCTCACGGAAACCCGCAGACCCCGGCCTTCCGGGCCAGGTGCAAGCACGATTTGGGCCCCGAGACGGTCCGACAAGGCTTTCACGATGGCTAGTCCAAGACCACTGCCTGCAGGGCCGTTCGCCATCGGAATCCGATAAAAACGCTCGAAGACGCGGGCCCGATGGGCCTCCGGAATTCCCGGACCGGTATCCTCGACTTCAATTCGCGCGGTCGTGGCGTCAACAACCGCGCGAACCAGGACCACCCCCCCGGGGCGGTTGTAGCGGATCGCATTGTCGATCAGGTTTGCCAGCAATTCGCCAATCAGGACCGTATTGCCGGCGATGACCGCGGGACAGTCGGATCGATCGAACTGGACGTCGATGTCGTTCGCGAAAGCCTGTGGGGCACGCTCCGACAGGACATTGAAGGCGACCTCATTCAGGTCAACGTTCTCCGCGGCCGGTTGCGCAATGTTCTGCTCGTCGGCCCGTGCCAGTGTCACGAGCTGCCCGAGCAGCCGTTCAAGGCGGTTGATGGCGTTATCGACCTCGTCGAGGGCAGATTGGCCCGCCGGCGTTTCCGACCCCAGGCGTCGCACCAGATCGAGATGCGTCCGCAGTATCGCCAATGGGGTTCGCATCTGATGCGAGGCATCGGCTGTGAATCGGCGCACCAGTCCGATGGCCAGATCCAGCCGCTGTAGCAGGGAATTTACCGCGAGCGCCGGTGCTAAAGCTTCCTGCGGCACCCGGGAAAGGTCGAGCGGACTGAGATTTGGACCGCCCTGAATACCGCGCGCGTCGATTTCTTGCTTGAGTTCGCCAAGCGGCCTCAGGCCTCGATCGACGGCGTACCAGCCGAGGCAAGCGATGAGGCTAATCAACCCGGCCTCGAGCATCGCCAGTCCGATCAGCATTTCACGTTCGACGACGCGGCGCGCCTGCACCGTTTCGGCCACTGCGACGAGGACCAGCCCCGGCCTGCCGTAGACCTGCCGCGCCTGCGCGCCGATACGAACCGTTTTGCCGCGATACGCGCCATCGCGATGGCCGGTTTCGCCAGCCTTCAATCGATCGAAGCCGGATAGTGGAAGATCCTTGTAACCGGTGATCAATTCGCCGAGGTAAGTCACGCTGTAATAGATGCTGTCGTGCGACTGGCTTTCCAGCATGCCGAGCGCAACCTGCGGCAAGTCGACCGTCAGTTCGCCATCTTCCACGCCGACGCGTTCGGCGATGGCGAGAACCGACCCATCGAGCAACCGGTCATGAACTGTCTGCACAACGCGCTGGATCAGCAACATACCGCCGATTCCAAGCACCATCGCCAATACAATGGCGGGCGCCACCAGATTGGTGAGGAGCGTTCGCCTCAACGACGGCCGCCAGGTGGCGATCACTGTACCTCCAGCAGATAGCCTAGCCCGCGGACGGTTCGGATCCGCGGCCCGTCAGGACCGAGTTTCTGGCGAACGCGACCAACGTAGAGTTCCGCCGCGTTCGGCGCTACCGCCTCGTCGAAGCCAAATACCTCCGCGATCAGGCGCTCCTTGGAGACGACTTTGCCGGCGCGGGTCATCAGCACTTCCAGCACGGCAAACTCGCGCCGTCGCAATTCAAGCGGCCGGCCGCTCAGTGTAATCGTGCCCGCGGCGCGGTCGAACGCGAGCGGGCCACAGATCAAGGTTGGATTTGGAAGCCCCTGTCCCCTTCTCACGAGCGCGCGAACGCGGGCATCAAATTCGGCGATATCAAATGGCTTGGAGAGATAATCGTCAGCGCCGAGATCGAGCCCGCTGACCTTATCGCCGGTCGCGTAACGGGCAGTCAGAATCATGACCGGAACGGTCGACCCGGCTTGCCGTATCTTGTGCAGGACGCCGAAACCCGACACGTTCGGCAAGTTGATGTCCAGAATGATGAGGCTGTAGGGTTCCAGCAAGGCGGTCTGCGCCGCCGAAGCCCCGTCAGACTCGATATCGACGGCGAACCCGGACAGCTTGAGCCGCTCGGCAAGGCCGCGCGCCATGGCGGCATCGTCCTCGACAATCAGAATCCTCACTGAACAAACCCTTGCGTTCGCACCACCCGTGCGCGGGAGACGTCACCGTGAGGCTAGAAGGACAGTATCGAAAGATCAAATCGGAGCTTCCTCGCGGATGTACGGCTCGCATCCTTCGGACACTTCGCCAGGAGAGGGCCGCGTGCTTCCCGGCATCCCCTCCCTCGACGGTTCGACTTTGCCAGGCCAGTCCCCATATCGTGTGGCAACACGTAACGATACAGCGAGCAGCTTTGATGGCCAGGAGACGCGTGACGGAAACGGAAGCCGACGATCTCCCCCGCTATTTCGTCTGGGTGCGCGGTCTTGAGGGCCCCGAACCGCAGAAATGGATGGCGATGGATTTCGGCGTCGGTGACTGGAAACGGCCGCTCGTGCTCGCCTATCTCGAGCTACCTGAGGGCGAGCGACACTTGCCGTTGTCGGCGCTGGCCCGGCGATATCCGCCGCCGCGGGCAGAGGCTTCGTAGAGGGGCCATCCTGGACGGACGCGAGGATCTCGCCACCCCGTCAACCCAGGGCGAGCAACGCCGCATCACTGGCAGTACTGTTTTCCGCCATAGGTATGACATTTGCCGCCCTCGCTGCTGGCCGGAGCAGACGGCGCGCGCGGGCTCGGTTCGTGGCGGGACACCGCCTTTGGTTTCTGGGGCGACGGATCGGGACGCCGCTGGCACACGCCCTGGGCGTCCAGCACGAATTTGTTGTCACAGACGATCTGGACGCAGCGGTCGCCAACCGCCTTTTGCCCCCTCGCACAAACCAGCGGGCAGATGCGATCGGGCCGGGCGCGCACCGCATCGAGCGCGTCGAGGCTTGCGACCTTCACGTCGAATTTCGTACCGGCATATCTGTTGAAGCTGTCGAGCGCCTTTTGCGACGGTGCAGTCCAGGCGCCATCGGCCGCACCGGGATCGCAACCGACACGCTTCAGGTGCGCCTGGAGCAAGCGGGCGATGTCCGCAGGATCCATCGCTGGCACGCTAGTCGGCGCCACGGCGAGAGCAGCAGCGGGCGCGGCGGGCGGGGTCAGAGCGGCAAGCGTAGCCTGGCGCTCCTTCTCGCGCCGGTCTGCCTCGCGCTTCGCCGCCTCGATCTGTTGCTGCGCCTCCAGCGCGGCCTGCTTCATCGCCTGCTCGACCTGAAGGGCCGCGTCCTTGGCCTGCCGGCGCGCCTCCGCAACCTGCCGCCGGGCATCGTCGAGCTCGCGCTTGGCCTGCTCGGCGATGCGTTGGCGCTCCTTCTCCAGATCGCGCCGGGCCTGCTCGGAGATCTGCTGCGTGGCCCGTTCCGTCTCACGCGCCGCCTGCTCCTCGATCTGTTTCCTGAAATCGTCGCTCTTCTGCCGGACCTGCTGCTCAGCCTGCCGCTGTACGGCATCGGCGTTTTCGCTGATTTTTTCTGCGGCCTCGAGCTTGTCGAGCGCCGCATGCGCAAAGTTGGCATAGATGCCGGTGGCATGAACGGCGAGAAAGGAAAGCCAGGCCTGCTTGGTGCCGGCCTGCGCTGCAAGCTCATAGTCCCGCCGGGCTCCCGCGTTCGGATCGATCGGCGGTGCAACCGGCGGCACCAGCGCCACGGTGTCGCCGCCGAGCGATCCGTAGACGAAGGGCTCCTGCCGCCGCCCCGTGCTCTTGAGCACCTCGTCGCGAACCCGGCCAAGCGTCAGGCGAAGGTCGAGGCCCGGTGTCGCCAAATGATTGAGGAGCGCGGTCGCAAACGGGCTGTGCGCACCGTCGCCGTCGCCGGCGACCGCGCCGGCCTTGGCGGCGAACGCAATCAGCGTATCCGCCGTGGCGGGCTCGATCTTGGCGAGGCCGCGGCCCATCGAACGCGTGGCGACACTGCGTGTCATCCGCTCTGCAAACGGATTGTCGCGGCAGGCATCGAGGATGACGAGCCGCAGCCGCTTCGCCGGATTTATCGCCTGGAGAATCCGGTCCAGCGGAACCGCCTCGTCCTCGACGTCGAAATCGCTCTGCAGCCTGGCATCTGCCGGAATCAGGAAATTCGCGCCGTTCACCTCGATGCCGTGACCGGCGTAATAGACCACGGCCATGTCGGAATCCGCGGCAACCGCAGCAAAATCGCGCACCGCCCGCCGCATCTCGATGACGCCGAGATCGCGGCGAAGCTCCACGATATCGAACCCCATCCGCTTGAACACGTCGCTGATGGCGGCGGCGTCGTTGTCAGGATTGGCCAGCCGCGCGACGCTCTGATAGTTGGACACGCCAAGGACCAGCGCCACCCGCTTGTCAGCCTGCGCAGTCGAGGCCGCCACCAGCATCCACAACATCGACAGCGCAAGCCGGCAGACCAACCGGCTTGAACGCAACATCGGGACTGAAGGGCTCAATCGGATCATGATGCAGGCTTCGCTCCACGCGGTCAGCAATGTGGCTGCAATCGATATGAGTACTATTTCGATAGCGGTCCGCCCTCGGGTCTGTGCCATCGATCACACATCAGGCCCGGCCGTCAGGCGAGACGGTTGCCGCCGCGCAGTGTCCTGCCGGGCGCCTCCCTGTTCGAAATGATAGTGGAAGGGGCATGGCATTGGGAAGCTGTCCAGCAACCTTCCGCAGATACTTGCCTCCCCGGGGCGCTTGAGCTTCTATGTCGGCATAAATCGCTTTTGCTTCGTTCGCCAAGGGGTTTTCAGAATGATCCGTCCTTTCATGACAGTTGTATTGTCGATTGTAACCAGCGCCTCGTTGCTTCTTTCCGGCACTGCGAGCGCCGACAAGATGCGCCCGGGCTACAAGAGCTACGGAAACGCCCACGGCTTGAATGCCAACGCAGCTTGCCGTCGCCCGCATTTCAACATCTGCCAGGGTTGTAATGTCGTCATCCCGATGCGGGTCGCGCAAGACCGCGGTTGCGGGTTCAATTTCCAATCCCTGGGTCCGTTCGTGGGCCAGGACGTCGTCGTCTCTCCGGCGAACGGATCTTACAGCCTGGTCAACTCGACGAAGGCTGTGTACCGGCCGAATTCCGGCTTTACCGGCAGCGACCATTTCGAGAGCAGACTCTACTTCGAGGACGGCGCCGGCAAGCGCACGTTCCTGAATCTGAAAGTCAACGTCAACGTCGTTCCCAGCCTGTGAGCTGCCGAGGCACCGTGCTCTCGGCACCGGTCTCAATCACCCTCACAGCTGCCTCCGCATGAATCGGCTCCGCCGGACGGACGTGCGCGACCGCGCGGGCTCGGCTCCTGGCGCGATACCGCCTTTGGCTTCTGCGGCGGCGGATCGGGACGCCGGCGGCACACGCTCTGGGCATCCAGCACGTCATTGACGTCGCAGACGATCTGGACGCAACGATCGCCTTCTGCCTTTTGTCCCTTGGCGCACACCAGCGGACAGACACGATCGGGCCGGCCGCGCACCGCATCGAGCGCATCGAGGCTGGCAACTTTGACGTCGAATCTGGTGCCGGCGTTTCGGTTGAAATTGTCGAGCGCCTTTTGCGACGGCGCCGTCCAGGCACCGTCCGTGGTCCCGGGATCGCAGCCGACGCGCTTCAGATGGGCCTGGAGCAGGCGTGCAATATCCGCCGGATCCATTGCCGGCACGACAACCGACGCAGGGGCAGGCGCAGCCGGCGGAGTTACCGCGGCGAGTGTGGCCTGTCGCTCCCGCTCGCGCTGTTCCTGTTCGCGCCTTGCGGCCTCGATCTGCTGCTGCGCGTCCAGCGCGGCCTGCTTCTTTGCCTGCTCGACCTGAAGGGCCGCATCCTCCGCCTGCCGGCGCGCCTCCGCAACCTGCCGCCGGGCATCGTCGAGCTCGCGCTTGGCCTGGTCGGCGATGCGTTGGCGCTCCTTCTCCAGATCGCGCCGGGCCTGTTCTGAGACCTGGAGCTTCGCCTGCTCGGCCTGGCGCGCAGCCTGCTCCCCGATCTGCTTCTTGACATCCTCGTTCTTCTGCCTGGCTTGCTGTTCGGCTTGCCGCCTCAGCAGGTCTGCCTTTTCACGGGCCTTCTCCGCCGCATCCAGCTTGTCGAGGGCCGCATGAGCAGACACAGCGTAGGGGCCGCTACCGTGAACGCCGAGAAACGAGGTCCACGCCTCCCTTGTGCCGATCTGCGCCGCAAATTCGTAGTCCCGCTGGGACTCCGCGTCCGGATCGACCTTTGGGGCAATCAGCGGCACCAGCGCCACGGTGTCGCCGCCGAGCGATCCGTAGACGAAGGGCTCCTGCCGCCGCCCCGTGCTCTTGAGCACCTCGTCGCGAACCCGGCCAAGCGTCAGGCGAAGGTCGAGGCCCGGTGTCGCCAAATGATTGAGGAGCGCGGTCGCAAACGGGCTGTGCGCACCGTCGCCGTCGCCGGCGACCGCGCCGGCCTTGGCGGCGAACGCAATCAGCGTATCCGCCGTGGCGGGCTCGATCTTGGCGAGGCCGCGGCCCATCGAACGCGTGGCGACACTGCGTGTCATCCGCTCTGCAAACGGATTGTCGCGGCAGGCATCGAGGATGACGAGCCGCAGCCGCTTCGCCGGATTTATCGCCTGGAGAATCCGGTCCAGCGGAACCGCCTCGTCCTCGACGTCGAAATCGCTCTGCAGCCTGGCATCTGCCGGAATCAGGAAATTCGCGCCGTTCACCTCGATGCCGTGACCGGCGTAATAGACCACGGCCATGTCGGAATCCGCGGCAACCGCAGCAAAATCGCGCACCGCCCGCCGCATCTCGATGACGCCGAGATCGCGGCGAAGCTCCACGATATCGAACCCCATCCGCTTGAACACGTCGCTGATGGCGGCGGCGTCGTTGTCAGGATTGGCCAGCCGCGCGACGCTCTGGTAGTTGGACACACCAAGGACCAGCGCCACTCGCTTGTCGGCCTGCGCGGTCGTCGCCGCTGCCAGCATCAGAGCAATCGCCAGCGCAACACGGCCGGCCAGACGCTGCAGGCGTGACATCGGAGCCGGGAGGATCAATCCGACCATGGTGCAGGCTTCAATCCGTCAAGGGCCCTAGGCTGGCTCCGGGATGATTTCGAGGGTCTTCTCCCGTAAGTCAACCCGTCTGTGGCCTATCTCACTTCCCGGTGCCGCCGTGGGCGTCAGGCCAAACCTCCGGCGACATGACTGCGGCCGACGAAGCTCGACGTGATCAAGGAGCCGTATCAGCAGTTCTACAAGAACAATGCCGGTACCGCGCGCATCTAGTGCAGCGACTGCCGGGCCCGCCCATGCCGCCGGACGAGCCAGTGCGACGAAGCAGTAGGCATCGCGTCGGGAACGCCAGACCGATGCCTTGCGACACCATGATTATGGGTGTCGCGGCGCCCGCACCGCGGCTAAACTTGGCCCTGCGGCGCGGGGGACACGCGGTGCAGGACGACGATGATCATGACCGAACAGGGCGAGACGGGTGAAGCCATCACCATCCTCCTCGTCGAGGACGACGCGCCGACCTGCTGGCGGCTCCAGGACGCGCTGGTCAAGGCCGGCTACGAGGTGCGAAGCGCCGGTACGCTGGGAGAGGCTCGTTCGGCGCTGAGCGCGGCTGTGCCGCGCGTGCTGCTCACCGATCTGCGGCTGCCCGACGGCCACGGCGTCGAGCTGATCCGCGAGACAAGGCAACGCTTTCCCGACACCGAGATCATGGTGATCTCGGCGCTCGGCGACGAAGAAAGTGTGATCTCCGCGATCACGGTTGGCGCCACCGGCTATCTCCTGAAGGATGCGTTCCCCACTGATATCGCCACCACCGTGCGCGATCTTGTCGCCGGCCATTCGCCGATCTCGGCCTCGATCGCCCGCTTCATCGTGCGCAGGACGCAAGGTTCCGCGCAGAATGCGGCCGAGCCTCCGCCGGGCCCCGCGCTCAACACCGCAAGGCTCACCCCACGCGAGATCGATATCCTCTGGGGCATTGCCAAAGGTTTCAGCTACGCCGAGATCGCAAGCCATCTCGGCCTGTCCCGGCAGACCGTGCCCGGCCACATCAAGAACATCTATCGCAAGCTCGAAGTGCACACCCGCAGCGAAGCGGTGTTCGAAGCGGTGCAGCAGGGCCTGATCAAGCTGTGAGCGAGATCGTGGCCAAGGCACCGGTCAAACCCGGGCGGCGCCGGCTGCTGGTCTCGCGTCTCGTGCCCTATCTGCTGCTGCAGGCGCTGATAGTGGTCGCGACCGTCCTCGGGCTGCGGCTGCTCCAGCCCAGCGACCCCGACGACTTTGCGCTGAGCGAATTCTCGCTGCGCGAGGACGGCGTGGCACGTCCCGTGACGCTGCCGCATTTCACGTCGTCACGCTATTCCCTGGCCGACCCGCCGCTCTACACCGGCGCCTTCACGTTCCGCCGCGGCGATGTCGCGTCGGGATGGTCGGTATTCCTGCCGCGCTTCAGCAACGCGGTGGAAGTCTCAATCAACGGCGTCGTCATCCTGGATTCCCGACGCAATGCCAACGCCAACCGGCCCGACCGCAACACTCCGCAGATCGGGGCGATCCCGTCCTCGCTGCTGCGCGAGGGCGCGAACGAGATCGCGGTACGGCTGTTGGTTTGGGGACCGCTCAAGGGCTTTCTCGACACCGTCTATGTCGGGCCGGATGCGGCCTTGCGGCCGGCCTACGAGACACGCACGCTGATGTTCGTCACGTTGCCCGTGGTGTTCTCCGCTTGGCAGTCGATCCTCGCCGTCATCCTGGCGATCATGTGGCTGATGCGCCGCCGCGAGCCGGTTTACGGCGTGCTGGCCGTGGCGATGGTACTCGGCGTAGTGCAGGCCTTTGCGCCGCCACCGGTGCCCCCCCTCAACACGTCCCGGCTCGCCGCGGTATTGCTCGCGTCCGCACCGATCGAGAGCGCCCTGGTCGTCGTCTTCGGCGTGCTGTTCTTCGGCTGGCGCTGGCCGCGCTACGGCATGCTGCTGTTCGCGCCGGGGCTCGTCGTGTTCGGCGTCGGACTGATCGCCGGCCCGCCGCTGCCGCGCATTCTGTTTCTCCTGCTTGGCATTCCTACCGTCGGTCTCTGCCTGCTCCTGATGGCCTGCGTCACCGCTGCCGCGGTGGTGCGGCGGCAGGACGCGGCAAGCTTCACGCTCGGCTGCGCGGTGACCATCGTGCTGATCTGCTGGGTCCACGACATGCTGTCGGTGTTCGAGATCGTGACCGACGAGCGCATCTTCCTCTCGCGCCTGTCCTACTCGGCGATGCTGGTCGCGATCGGCGCCGGTTTGACCTGGCGGTTCGCGCGCGCGCTGAACCAGGTCGACAGCTTTGCCGACCAGCTCGTGACGCGCGTACGTGAGGCCGAGGAGCGGCTGAAGGCGAGCTTTGCCCGCGAGGAGGAGCGTGCAAGGGCAGCCGCGCTCGCCAATGAGCGCACGCGGCTGATGCGCGACCTGCATGACGGCCTCGGCGGCCAGCTCATCAGCATCGTGGCACTGTCCGAGCGCGGGCACGAGGGCGCGACCATCACCGACGCTGCCCGTGCGGCGCTGAAGGACCTCCGCCTCGTCATCGACTCCATGGACGACATCGGCGGCGACCTGATGCTCGCACTCGGCTCCTGGCGCGAGCGAGCGACCGCGCAATTGCGACCGCACGACATCGCGCTCGACTGGCACGTGGCCACGCCGCAGGGGCTGCCGCTGCATCCCGAGCTCAGGCCATGGCATGTCATCCAGATCGTGCGCATCCTCGACGAGGCCGTGACCAACGCGGTCAAGCACGCACAGGCCCGCCGCATCGCGGTCACCATCGAGACGGTCAACGAAGGTCAGGGGCCGTTCGGTGTGATCAAGGTCGCGGATGATGGCAAGGGCTTTGCGAACGGTTCTGCGCCGGTCGGCAGCGGCAGAGCCACCGACGCGGGCCAGACCGCGCGGGGGCTTCGCAACATGAGGAGCCGTGCCGCGCGCTGCGGGGCGATGCTCGATCTGAGCTCGGATTCCTCAGGCACGCGCGTGCGGCTGCAATTGCCGCAGATTTTCCCCGACAGCGGTGCCGCCGTCGGCTGAAAAGCCCCCTCTCCGAACGTGTGGGACGCGCGGAGAGAGGGACGGGCCGGATGATTTGCCTGCGGAAGACGGGGGTTCGTCCGCAATGCTCCTTCGCCCGAACTCTTTCGTCTTTCTCAGCGCACGCCGACGCGATTGACCGGACCACCGCGATTCATCGGCGTGCCCGCGCGCACGCCGACACCGGGCGCACCGACCCCGGGTGTCGCGACCGCGACTGCGGCGGCCGGCGCAGCGACCACTGCCGCTCTCGGCCGCACCACGCAGCCCTTGGGTATGCCGACCGTCTTGCAATAGACCACCGCCTGCGCCGGGCTCGTGCCCAGCGAGACCGTCGCCGCACCTGCCAGCGCCAAAATTGTCAGCCCGGCGCTCAGCGCTCCCGCTCTTTTCGACATCTTGCTCTCCTGCTTCCCGTTCGGCGGCCCGATGCAATCACCGGGTCTCGCGGCCGACGTGCAGCCTGAATGACAAAAGACGGCGCGCTGATACATGCCATGAAAATGGGGGTACGGCGGCGGGACGGGCTGGCCGATGCCATGAACATGGCATGGACCTGCGCCCGGCGCTCGCGAGATGGTCCGGCCCGCTTGATCCCAGGCGGGACCAACGACATTCCCAAGGAGGTGTTTTATGAAGATCTCGGTTCTTGCCGTGCTGCTGCTCGCCGCTACCGCCCAGACCGCCGCTGCGCAATCCGGTCCGACGCCGCAGGAGCAGATGACCTGCCGAAGCGACGCGAACAAATTCTGCGCCGAACATATCGGCAAGCCGCCACAGATGAATGCCTGCCTGCGCGAGAACAAGTCGAAGCTTTCGGACGGCTGCCGCAAGGTCGTGGAGTCACACGGCGGGTGAGTGCTCGCGTCCACAACACAAATCTCGGCGGCGTCAAAGCCGTCAGGCCATAGACGTCGATGCGCCGGTCATAGGTCGGGCGCGCGCACGACGGCGAGGATGGACGCTAATCGTCGTCGCCGAATAGCCTGATCTGCGGAAAGCCGCCGCGCGGCCTGCTCGGGACCTCGCGCGCATCGGCATCTTCGCGGATGTTGCGCGCGACGTCGTCCCAATCGGTGCGGTCGCGCATCCCACGCGGCTCGCGGAAATCGTAGTGGCGGCGCTCGGCCCAGCGCTCACGGCGCTCCGTCCGGCGCCGTTCAGACGTGGCGCGCTTGACGTCAGAATCCCTGGCCTTGGCATAGGCGTTGTCGGATGAGGATGACGGCTCTGTCGATGCTTGCCGCTCGGCAGGCTTTGCGACTTGCGGAGGCGACGCCGGTGGCGGTTTCGGGGGCTCCACCGCTGCCGCCTGCGAAGGCTGTTGCGCTGGCTGTTCAGCGTTGGCTTGAGTGGTCTGCGTGTCGGGCTTCACCGCTTCGGACTTTGCCTCAGGCTTGGACTCGGCCTTGGCGTCGGATTTGGCTTCGGCCTGCGCTGGCGCGGCGACCATGGCGCCGAAGGCTTGCGAGCCGGTGAGATATTGCAGGCGCTCGGATGGCGCTTCCGTCGTGGCGGGCTTGGCGTCAGCGCGCTGCGCGATCTTGCTGGTATCAGGCCCCTGCTTGGGCGAGACCGGATTCATGATATTGCCGGCGACAATGCCGCCGCCGAGACCAATGGCGATGGCTGCGACGATGGTTCCTGCACCGACGAAATAGGCTGTCGAGGCGCGCATTGGTCCACTCCCTCTTTGGAGCGGGCAACGCTTGTCAATTGCAGGATGTTCCCGATATAGCCGCAGTTCCGGAAGGAACTTGCGCGTCAGATCTGCTGCGCCACCTTCTCGAGCCCAATGATGCGGGCGAGCTTGCGCACTTCCTCTTTCTGGTCGTCACGCAGCTGGAACAGCAGCGGCATCGCGGCCGACTTCAACTGCTGGACCTCGTCGCAATTGGGATCGATCGGCACGCCCTGCACGTTCGGATTGGACAGCTTGTTTGCCGAGATCTTGCGGACAACGTTGCGCAGCGCGGTCTCGACCGACGGCCAGTAATATTCCTGCGACGACGACAACTTCAGACGGTCCCTGATGCCCGCAATCTGTACGTCGGACAACAGCGAATAGGATTTCTGCGGCTGCGGCTTGGCGACGACCTTCGGCTTGGCCGGGACTTCGACGGCAGGAATCTCTGCAGCGGCCGGAGCCTCGTTCACGCTCGCCTTGGGCATCGGGAAATCGGATGGCGTGGCGGCGGCAAACGCCTGACGCAGCGGCTCGGTCAGCACGGGCATTTGCGAGAGCTTGTCCGCCGGAACCTGAACCGGGTCGATGGCGGCCGAGGCTAGCGCCAGCGTCGGAACCAGACGGTCGGCCTTGGCGGCCCGATTGGTTGCAAGCAGCTTGGGCGCCGGCGCCTGCGTGATCATTTCGGCGCTGACGCTGGGCACGCTGTCGCGGCCGAGAATGGCGGTGGTGGCGGCGCCGAGGACGAGGAAGCAGGTCAGCACGACGATGGTGATGGCTTTCGACAAACGTCTCTCCGCAACCGGCTTCAAGTCCACGTGATCACTGCCCGCAAACTGGGCGAAAATTAAGGCTTAACCGTGCCATCGCGGCGGCAATCGCGCGGACTGCGGCGACATCATCTGGAAAGGTCAACAAAATCAAGCAGCTAGCGCCAGATCGTAAGCGTCCTGGATGTCGGCCACGATCTCCGAGGCCTCCCAGACTCCACGCGGCTCGACCGATTGCAGCGCCACCGTCCAATTGCCGCCCCGGCGGGTGCGGGGGACGCTGACGATGTCGAAGCGAACATTGCGGCACAGCGGGTGGCGGGCCAGCGCATGGGCCACGCGAACGCGAATTTCGTCCAGCGAAGCCGCCGTCTTGGCGTTGAGAAAGTCGAAGTCCATCGCCTGTCCCTCTCGGTCCTGATTGGCGCCTGAGGGGATTCTGGGCGATCGATGGTTAATCTGCCGTTAAGTGACCGCTTCTAAGGAGCGCTCGATTAACTGTGATGGAGGCGACGGGCCCTGTCGGTCTCCGGGTTTTTACGGGGAGAGGCGGCCACCCGCCTCTCGATACTCCGCGACCGTCCGCGCGACGAGATCGTTGGCCTCCATCACTTCGGTTACACCCGATATCGAATGCCCGCCGCTCCAGATATCGCGCCAGCGCTCGGGGCGGCTCTCGCGCGCGTTGACGTCGATGTCCTTGCCGACGTCGATTGCACCGCGCGCCGGCAGATCGTCGGGGTCGAGACCGGCTGCCAGGATCGACGGCTTGAGCATGCTGGTCTGCAGGCCCGTGAACGCGGTGGTCAGCAAGATGTCGTCCGCGCTGCCGTCGACCAGCATTTGCTTGTGACGCTCATCCGCCATGCTCTCCCGCGTCGCGATGAACTTCGTACCCATGTAGCCGAGATCGCAGCCGAGCACGTCGGCCGCGCGCAATGCGTGGCCGTCGCTGATGCCCCCCGCGAGCACGATGATGCCATCGTAGAACGCACGCACCGCGCGGACGAAGGCGAACGGGTTGAGCCAGCCGGTTTGCCCGCCCGCGCCGGCGGTAAGCAGCACGAGCCCGTCGGCACCTGCTTCCGCCGCGCGTTCGGCGTGGCGGATCGAGGCAACATCCGCAAGCACCAATGCGCCGACGTCGTGCAGCGGCTTGAGCACCGTCGTGGGCGAGCCGACCGAGGTGATGACGATCTCCGGCCTGTGGTGCAGCAACACGGCGAGATCCTGCTCCAGCCGTGCATTGGAGCGGTGCACGATCAGGTTTGGGCAAAGCGGCGCGGCCTTTCGGCCGGTTTGATCTTCATGCCACCGCAGCCGCGCTTCGATGTCGGTGAGCCATTCATCGAGTTGTTCGGTGCTACGGCAATTCGCGGTGGGGAAGCTGCCGATCACGCCGTTGCGGCAGGCCGCGACCATGAGCTCGACGCCCGAGACCAGAAACATCGGCGCGGCAATCAGCGGCAGGGCGAGACGACCGTGGAAATGTTGCAGCCGATCTGACGTCACGCGTGCCTCCCTCGCGCGGGCTTAGTCGTTCCATCCCGCATTCCCTGTGCTAGCGTCGCGGTAAACATTGGCACGCCGGAAGCCGATGACAAAGCAGCGAGGAAACATATGTCCGATCCGCTCCATGCATCGTCCCCGACTTGCGTGCAGGCGCTGCGGGCGCTGTCGCGCTATCCGGGCCGAACCGCGTTCGCGTGGCCCGGCGGATCGCTGAGCTATCAGGGCACCATCGACCTGATCGGGCGCATCCAGGGCGTGTTCATGCGGCTTGGATTGCAGCCCGGCGCGCGGGTCGCCTTCCTCACCGCGAACCGCGCCGACACCTGGTGCGCCGGCGTTGCCGCGCAATTGTCGCGGCTCTGCGTCACCTGGCTGCATCCTTTGGGATCGCCGGGAGACCAGATGTTCCAGCTCGAGGATTCCGAGGCCGAGGTGCTGGTGGTCGATGCGGCCGCCTTCCACGGTCGCGGCGGCGAGCTCGCCGCGCAGGCGACCTGGCTCAAGGCGGTGTTCACCACGGGACCGGCCAACTATGGCGTCGATCTCTTGCAGGCGATCGAGATCGAAGGCCATGCCAGCGCGCATTGCCTCGCCCGCCCCGACGACCTCTCCACGCTGAATTACACCGGTGGCACCACCGGCAAATCCAAGGGCGCGTTGCGCTACCACCGCGAAAATGCCGGAGCCGCGGCCGCGATCCTCGCCGACTTCGAGATCCCCGATGGCGCGCGCTACCTCGCGGTGGCACCGATCAGCCATGTCGCCGGCACGAAAGTGCTACCGACCTTGATGCGGGGCGGCACCGTGCACATGCTGAAGGGTTTCGATCCCGAGGCGGTGCTGGGGACTATCGCACGCGAGCGCATCAACTTCACGCTGTTCGTGCCGACCATGGTCTATGTGCTGCTCGATCATCCCGCATTGAGCAGGACCGACCTCTCCTCGCTCGAGCTGGTGCTCTACGGCGCCTCCGCGATGTCGCCGAGCCGGCTGGTCGAGGGCATCGAACGGATCGGGCCGGTGTTCTCGCAGCTCTACGGCCAGACCGAATGCTACCCAATCTCGGTGCTGCGCAAGGCGGATCACGATCCCAAAACGCCCGAACTGTTCCTGTCCTGTGGCTTCCCGATCGCGGCGTGCGAGGTCAAGATCCTCGACGACAACGACCAGGAGGTGAAGACGGGCGAGGCCGGCGAAATCTGCGTGCGCGCTCCGCATGCGATGGCGGAGTACTGGAAGCGGCCCGACACCACCGCCGAGACGCTCAAGAACGGCTGGGTGCACACCGGCGACATCGCTCGTAAGGACGATCGCGGCTACATGTTCATCCTCGACCGCAAGAAGGACATGATCGTCTCCGGCGGCTTCAACATCTTTCCGCGGGAAATCGAAGACGTGCTGTCACAGCACGCCGATGTGGCCATGGTTGCGGTCGTCGGCATCCCCGACGAGAAATGGGGCGAGGCCGTGACCGCTGTCGTCGTCCTGCGCGAAGGCGCAAAACCTGACGCCGATGAACTGATCAATCTGGTGAAGACGCGAAAAGGCTCGGCTCATGCACCGAAGCAGATCCAGTTCGTCAAGCAACTCCCGATGACCGGCGTCGGCAAGGTCGACAAGAAGATGCTGCGCGCGAGCTTTTGGAGCGGGCGGGGCCGGATGGTGGGATAGATAAGGTGCCTCACCGCTTCTCGATCACCAGGCTTTGCACGGCTCGGCCGAAATAGCCCTGCCGGTCGGCGAGCCGCGACATCGCAAGCCCGGCACCATCGGGGCCGATCCAGGAATCACCGTCGAGCAGGATCCATTCGCCGACCGGCTGGCGCGCAAAGCTCACGGTGAGGTCAGCGTTGATGTAGGTCCAGGCGCGGAAATCGAGCGACGAGGCGGTGCCGTTGGAAAAATCGGCCGCGACCACGGCGCGCATCGCCTGGGAGAGCGGTTCGCCCGCGATCAGGGGATGGTCGACGCGAAACCAGATCGCGCCGGCGCCGGCTTGCCCGAAGCGGCCGCGCGCAGCGCGCATCGAGACTGAACGTACGAACGGGCTGGTAGCGGCATGACCGTCCTCGAGCAGCGAGTCCTCCGGCGACGGCAGCGTAACCGGCAGCGCCTTGACGTGCTCGGGCAGCGTCAGCGCCTGGCGCTTGATCTTGAGCACGGTGGCGCCGACCACCTGGACGCCGTCGGCGAGCAGCTTGACTCCGCAGAGCTGGATCTTGCGGCCCTCGCGCAAGATCTCGGTCGCGATCGTGAGTGGTGCCACCGGCACCGGGCGCATCAGGTCGATGGTGACGCGCGCGATGTCCATTGCAACTGGCGTCGGAATGCGCTCAGCCGCCCACGTCACCAGCGCGGCCGGCGCCGAACCGTGCTGCATACGCCGGTCCCACGGGCCCGCGGCATCCGGGCTGGTGACGACGCTGTCGCCGTCGACGCGGTAGATGGGGGGCATCGTTTCTCCGTGATGCACATTCGGTGCTGAGCAAAAGCTGTCGTCCCGGCGAAGTTCACAACGGCGGATCGACCGCCTCGTCGTATTCCTTCTTGAAGCGCGCGATCATTTCGGCGGCTGGCACGATGCCGTCGATGCTGCCGACGCCCTGGCCCGAACCCCAGATTTCCTTCCAGGCTTTTGGCTTGGCGCGCTCGCCGGAGGCGTCGGTGCCGAAGTTCATCTTGGAGGGATCTGACGTCGGCAGGTTCTCCGGATCCATACCGGCGGCGAGAATCGACGGCTTCAGATAGTTGCCGTGCACGCCGGTGAACAGGTTGGAATAGACGATGTCGTCAGCCGTCGCGCCCGCGATCATCTCCTTGTATTTGTCGACGGCATTGGCTTCCTTGGTGGCGATGAAGGCCGAGCCGATATAGGCAAAGTCGGCGCCAAGTATGCGCGCGGCGCGGATCGCCTTGCCGTTGCCGATCGCGCCCGACAGCGCGATCGGGCCGTCGAACCATTTTCGCGTCTCGGCGACGAACGCCAATGGCGAGATCGTGCCGGCATGGCCGCCGGCGCCCGCGGCGACCAGGATCAGGCCGTCGGCGCCCTTCTCGATCGCCTTGTGCGCAAACTTCTGGTTGATCACATCGTGGAAGACGATGCCGCCCCAGCCGTGCACGGCCTGATTGAGCTCCTCGCGTGCGCCGAGCGAGGAGATAATCATCGGCACCTTGTACTTGGCGCAAAGCTGCATGTCGTGATCGAGCCGGTTGTTCGACTTGTGCACGATCTGGTTGACCGCAAACGGCGCCGACGGCTTGTCGGGATGCGCGCGATCATAGGCCGCGAGCTCTTCGGTGATGCGCGCCAGCCACTCGTCAAGCAGCTCCGGCGGCCGCGCGTTCAGCGACGGAAACGAGCCGACCACGCCCGCCTTGCACTGCGCGATCACGAGATCGGGCACCGAGATGATGAAGAGCGGCGAACCGATCACGGGGATCGACAGGCGTCCCTTGAACAAGGCAGGCATGGACATTGCGAGACGATCCTCTGTTGGCGGTCACATCGAAGTTGGGAGCCATACCAACAAGGCAATCTTTCCACTGTCAAGTATTGCGTTTTAGCGCCGTGGAGGGACGCCGTTACCGCAATTCCAAGCCGCGGAATTCAGCGCGGACCGACGACATCACGCAAGCAAATCCGGATTGATCAGCCGCTCGAACGAGAACATCTCGTCCCATTTCTCCTGGGTCAGCAGCTTGCGCTCGACGACGACGATCTGATGCAGCGACTTGCCGCTCTTGTAGCCCTCGCGCGCGATCTCGGCGCAGTCCTTGTAGCCGAGCAGCGGCTTCAGCACCGTGACGATACCGAGCGAATTCAGCACCATGTTGCGGGTGTGCTCCTCGTTGGCAGTGATGCCGACGACGCAATTCTCACGCAGGCTGTTGACCGCGCGCTCCATGGTGCGGATCGAGAAGAACAGCGCGAACGAGATCACCGGCTCCATCACATTGAGCTGGAGCTGACCCGCGGACGCCGCGAGCGTCACGGTGGTGTCGAGCCCGATCACGAGGAAGCTGGTCTGGTTGACGACCTCGGGGATGACAGGATTGACCTTGCCGGGCATGATCGAGGAGCCCGGCTGAAGCTGCGGCAGGTTGATCTCGTTGAAGCCGGCACGCGGGCCCGAGGCGAGCAGGCGGATGTCGTTGCAGATCTTGGTCAGCTTGCTCGCGGTGCGCTTGAGCACGCCGGAGAGCTGCACATAGGCGCCTGTATCCGACGTCGCCTCCACGAGATCGCCTGCTAGGATGAAGTCGACGCCGGTGAGCGCGCTCAGATGCCGGACCGCGAGCTTGGGATAGCCGTGCGCCGCGGTGACGGAGGTGCCGATCGCGGTGGCGCCGAGATTGATCTCGCGCAGCAGCGCGCGGGCCTCGGAGATTCGATCGACCTCCTCGCCCATGGTGGTGCCCCAGCCGCGGAATTCGGCGCCGAGCGACATCGGCACCGCGTCCTGCAAATGGGTGCGGCCCATCTTCAGCACGCGCTCGAACTCCCTGCCCTTGGCGAAGAACGCCTCCTGGAGCTGACGCAGCGCCGTCATGTAGCTCTCGAGCCGCAGGATCAGCGCCAGCCGAAAGGCGGTCGGATAGGTATCGTTGGTGGACTGGCCGTAATTGACGTGATCGTTGGGGCTGACGTGCTGGTAGTCGCCCTTGGCAAAGCCGAGCGATTCCAGCGCGAGATTGGCGATCACCTCGTTGGCGTTCATGTTGGTGGAGGTGCCGGCCCCGCCCTGGATGAAGTCGGTGACGAACTGGTCCATCATATCGCCGGCGATGACGCGATCGCAGCCCACGATGATGGCTTCCGCGACTTTGGTGTCCACCGCGCCGAGATCGCGGTTGGCCATGGCGGCGGCCTTCTTGACGTAACCAAGCGCCTTCACGAAGTAAGGCTCCTGGTTCATCGGAATGCCGGTGATGTGGAAGTTCTCCTTCCCGCGGATGGTCTGGACGCCGTAATAGATGTCGTCGGCGATCTCACGCTGTCCGAGGAAGTCCTGCTCCGTGCGGCTCATGGGCGCTCCTTGCTTGCTCGCGCGACGTCCTCAGTTCTGGCACAGCGCGCTGGTGACGAAGGTATCAGTGCGGCAGTCATCCGGTTTGCGTTGCCTGCCCGGGATCAGAACCTTGGCCGAGCACTTTTCCGCGGAGTCGGCATTCAGGCTCTTGCCTTCCGTGTAGCCCTTGCTCTGGCAGAGTTTGTCGGCGGCGAGCTTGCAGTCGGGCGCGCCGTTCGACGAGGCCGGACAGGCCACGCGTCCCGACACCATGGTCGACGGCTTCGCCAGGCGCGACAAATCGTTCATGGTCTCGCTCGGGCTTTTGATCGGCGGCAGGATCGAGGGCAGCTTTTCGAACAGCTTGCCCATTTCGTTGATCAGCCCGGGGTTTTCCTCGTGCGCCGGCGGCGACGAAGGAGCTGTCGAGCGCGCCGGTGCGGCCTGCGGTCCTTGCTCCTGCAAGCCGAGCGCCGGCGGTGCGGATTGCGGCCATCCGGTACCGCCGGCAGCGAGCAGGACCGAAAGCGCCGCAAATGTCAGCGTGCCCAGTCGCAGGACCGGATTGCCGGATCGAAGCATCATGGCGGCAACCGTAGCCGAACGAGGCGCGGTGGCAAAGCGCCTTGGGCGTTAGATCAATTTGATTGCGACGACAAAGCCGAGCACGAGCACCGCGGCGCCGATTGCCACCACCAATCCGAGATGCTTCTCGATCTTGATCCGGATCCAGTCGCCGTAGCGGTTTAGCAGGATCGCCACGATAAAGAAGCGCCCGCCACGCGCCACGATCGAGCACAGGATGAAGAGCCCGAGATTGTAGCCGGCAAAGCCGGACGTGATGGTCACGAGCTTGTAGGGGATCGGCGTGAGGCCCTTGAGCAGGATGATCACGGCGCCCCATTCAGCATAGGAGGCGCGGAAGGCGTCGACCTTGCCGCCGAGGCCATAGACTTCGATCAGCCAATGGCCGACCGAGTCGAAGAGCAGCGCACCGATAGCGTAGCCCAGAAGGCCACCCAGCACCGACGTCGCAGTGCAGATCGCCGCATAGACCCAGGCGCGTTGCGGGCGCGCCAGTGACATCGGGATCAGCATCACGTCCGGCGGGACGGGAAAGAAGGAGCTTTCAGCGAAAGCCACGGCGCCCATGATCCAGAGCGCGTAAGGCTTGTGAGCGGCGTCGATGCACCAGTCGTAAATACGTTTCAGCATGGCGCCGCGATGAAGCACCATGGGACGGATTTGTCCATGCCGAGATGGGACCGATTTGTGCCAATACTAGTGGCGCTTGCGCGCGGTGCGGCCTTCGAGCGCGACGATTGGCCGCCTGGCGGCGACACGCGGTGACGCAACTTTGGGCAGTTTCATAGCCGACTTCGGCAGTTTCTCGGCGATGCCGAGCATGTCTTCACGCCGCGTCATCTCGCGCCAGACGTCCTCGGGGCGCACGCCGGCCGAGGCCCAGAGCACGGTCAGATTGTAGAGTAGATCTGCGCTTTCCCGGATCACGGCTTCGCTATCGCCGTTGACCGCGTCGATGACGACCTCGATGGCCTCTTCAGCCAGCTTCTTCGCCATTTTTGACGGGCCGCGCTGAAACAGCCGCGCTGTGCGCGATGTTGCCGGATCAAGGTCCCTGGCCGCGAGCACAGCCAGATATAGCCGCTCAAGCGAATCACTCATGTACGCGACGCTACTCTAAACCCATGGCCAGCGCGTTAACGCGCGATAGTAGAGCCCAAAAAGGGGCCGCCGCGGCAAGCACGACGGCCCGTTTGTGGTCAACCTTTTGTTGTGGCCAAAACTAGTAGCAGTTGGTGCGGTGGCCTTGGCCGCAGAGCTCCGACGGAGCCGTGCCGCCGTAACGCTGATACTGGTAGTTCGGGCCGGGTCCGTAATACGGGCCGTCGCCGTAATAGGCAGGGCCGCTGTAATAGGCGGGGCCGCCATAATAGGGGCCATCGTCATAGGCGTAGGCGTTGCGGGTCGCGGCGATCGCAAGACCGGTGCCGACGATGCCGGCAAACGCTGCAGCAGCCGCCGCGCCACCGCCGCCACCATGCCAATGACGGCCGCCCGCGTAGGAAGCGGTCGGGGTTATTGCGGTCAGCGCCAGCACCGCGGCGGTAGCGAGAACGGCCTTACGGCCGGCAAATCCTGAAAATCTGTCAAACATGTCCTGGACCCTCCTTGGGACCTCGAATGGTGCCTGATGACAGGCTCGTGTCTCTCAAACACCCGCATCCCATGTTGGGTTCCCCAACCCCAACACAAGCTGAACGGGGTTGCGTGATCGTGACGCAACCGCCGCTCATCCGCCGTTCATGTTGGCGCGAACAAGCTTGTCGCCAGCCGGCGCTCCGAGCGTCACCAAGCCATAACAACACCGGACCGGCGCGACTGATGTTCGAATTCACGACAATTGCTCTTCGCGGTCTGCTGGCCGCTGCAATCTCGCTTGCGGTGCTGACTGCGCGCGATGCTACCGCGGCCGAGACCGTCGTGCCCTCCATTGCGATCCACTTCACCTTCGACCGCCCGATCGATGCGAGCATGGCGCCGTTCTTCCTTGCCGCCAAGGACGGCAGCTTCGGCGCCGAACGTCTCAACGTCTCCTTCAGCAGCGCGGCCGGATCGCCGGAGGCGCTTGCGCGCGTCGCCAAGGGCAACAGCGAGCTCGCGCTCGTCGACATCAACGAGCTGATCCGCTTCCGCGACAAGGATGCGACCCCGGTCAAGGCGGTATTCGTGCTGTTCAACCGCGCGCCCTACGCGATCGTCGCCCGCAGGAGCCGCGGCATCCACCTCCTGCCCGACCTGGACGGCAAAACCGTCGGCGTTGCCGATAGCGATCTGTCGATGCGGCTGTGGCCGGCGCTGGCGCAGCAGAACGGCATCGACACGGCTCACGTGAAATTCCACAAGATCAGCGCCGCGGTGCGCGAGCCGATCCTCTCCGCGGGACAGGTCGATGCCGTCGCCGGCTTCAGCTATCTCTCGGCAGTGAACCTGCGCGACCGCGGCGTGCCAGGCGGCGATCTCGTCGCGCTTCGCTATGCCGATTATGGTTGCGAGGCCTATGGCTTTGCCGTCGTGGTCAACCCGGCTTTCGCCGCGGCCAAGCCGGACACCGTGAAGGGATTCGTCCGCGCATTGATCGCCGGCATCAACGCGACCGTCAAGGACCCGGCGCGTGCGGCGGACGAAGCCGCGAGCCGCATCGACGGCGGCGATCGCGATCTTGAGCTGGAGCGGCTGCGCACTGTCCTCGTCGACAACATCCTGACGGACGAGGTCCGTCGCAACGGCCTCGGCGACATCGACCCGGCGCGCATGGATCGCGCGATCGACCAGATCGGGCAGGATTTCAAATTCCGCAACCGGCCGGCGGCGGGCGACATCTTCGACAGCGGGTTCTTGCCGCCAGTTGCAGGGCGGTTGATCAACTGAGCAAAACCGACAGCTTCCGCTATATCTCACGGGCGATCCCTGATTAGAGTATGCGCTCACTCCGTTCCAGCCGCCCGAGCTCCTCGCCCATGCCCATTCTCCGCCTCTACACCCGCGTTCTCGAGCTGCTCGGTAAGGAGGCACGGCTGGGCTGGCTGCTTGCGGTCGTCAATCTCCTGCTTGCGGGCTCGCAATTCGCCGAACCGGTGCTGTTCGGCCGGATCGTCGATGTGCTCTCCGGCAAGACGGTCGCAGGCTCCAACTCGGCCTGGCCGTTCCTGGTTGCATGGGTCGCGTTCGGACTGTTCACCATCGTCTGCAGCGCGGTCGTAGCGTTGCAGGCCGACCGGCTCTCCCACCGCCAGCGGCAGGCGGTCCTGACGGACTATTTCGAGCACATCCTGCAGCTGCCTCTGACCTTCCATTCGGGCACCCATTCGGGCCGGTTGATGAAGGTGATGCTGAACGGCACAGATGCGCTGTGGCGGTTATGGGTCGGCTTCTTTCGAGAGCATTTTGCCGCGATCCTCTCGGTCGTGGTGCTGCTGCCGCTATCGCTCTACCTGAACTGGCGGCTTGCAATCCTGCTGTTCGTGCTCTGCATCGTCTTCACCGCGCTGACCACCTTCGTGGTGCGCAGAACCTTCGGCATGCAGATGGAGGTGGAGGAGCACTACAGCGAGCTCTCCGCGCGCGCGTCCGACGCCCTTGGCAACGTCGCGCTGGTGCAGAGTTTCGTCCGCGTCGAATCCGAGGTGAAGGGCCTGCGCTCCGTCGCCGACGAGTTGCTAGCGGCGCAAATGCCGGTGCTGTCGTGGTGGGCACTCGTCACCGTCATCACGCGCGCCTCCACCACGATCACCGTGCTCGCGATCTTCACTTTCGGCATCGCGCTGCACGACCAGGGGCTGACCTCTGTCGGCGAGATCGTCATGTTCGTGAGCTTCGCGACGCTTCTGATCCAGAAGCTGGAGCAGGTCGTGAGCTTCATCAACAACGTGTTCATGGAAGCCCCGCGCCTGCGCGAGTTCTTCAACGTGCTCGATGCGGTTCCTGCGGTGCACGACCGGCACGACGCGATCGATGCGGGTCGGCTCTCCGGCCTCGTTGAATTCAACGACGTCACCTTCTCCTATGACGGCAAGCGGCCGGCGGTCGAGGACCTCTCCTTCACCGCGCTTCCCGGCCAGACCATCGCACTGGTCGGCGCGACGGGCGCCGGCAAGTCGACGGCGATTGCGCTGCTGCATCGCGCCTTCGATCCGCAGTCCGGCTTCATCAGGATCGACGGCATGGACGTGCGCGGGGTGACGCTGACATCGCTGCGGCGGAACATCGGCGTGGTCTTTCAGGAGGCGCTGCTGTTCAACCGCTCGATCGCGGAGAATTTGCGCGTCGGCAAGCCGGACGCCACCGAGGCCGAGATGCGCAAGGCGGCGGAGCGCGCACAGGCGCTCGAATTCATCGAGCGCAGCGGCGGCTTCGAGACCAATGCCGGCGAGCGGGGCCGGATGCTGTCGGGTGGTGAGCGCCAGCGGCTGTCGATCGCACGTGCACTGCTGAAGGATCCGCCGATCCTGATCCTGGACGAGGCGACGAGCGCACTCGACGCCGTCACCGAGGCCAAGGTGAATACCGCTCT
This sequence comes from Bradyrhizobium sp. Kon56, assembly GCF_055807635.1. Classification (NCBI taxonomy): domain Bacteria; kingdom Pseudomonadati; phylum Pseudomonadota; class Alphaproteobacteria; order Hyphomicrobiales; family Nitrobacteraceae; genus Bradyrhizobium; species Bradyrhizobium sp. Kon56. The sequence goes on from NZ_JBVVOU010000003.1 coordinate 393,153, forward strand.
CGACGAAGTGATGAAGGGCCGCACCACCTTCGTGATCGCCCACCGTCTCTCCACCATCCGCAATGCCACGCGTATCCTGGTGTTCGAGAACGGGCGCGTGATCGAAAGCGGAACTTTCGATGAACTCGTGGCCAAAGGCGGCCATTTCGCCGACCTCGCCAGGGCTCAATTCATGATTCAGGAGAACGCACGGGCCAGCGTGACAGCGGCTGAGGCTGCCGCGACGGCCGCCAAGTCGCCTTAACAAGCCGCCTTGGCAAGTCCCCATCGTATCGTCGAAATTCGGCCCATTTCATTGCGGAATACCCCGCTGATGCCCCTATTCCCGACGCACCAGCCGGTATAGGTTTGCGGCGCCGCAAGCGGCGGCGCTGGATTTCAGAACCGAACATCAGATCACGAGAGCCGACCGGAACCGGCGGGTCTCCAAGGACCGGAATCGGATAGTGCACGCTCTTCGCCCGCTGCTTCGTCAATCCCTGTTCAACCTGTTCGCCGCGGCACTCGCGTGTGCCGCGTTGCTCGCGCCGCGCGCGGCGAGCGCCGAAGCGCTGCTCCTGATCGAGGCCGATAGCGGCAAGGTGCTGCAGGCGGAGAACGCGACCATTCCTTGGTATCCGGCTTCCGTCACCAAGATCATGACCGCCTATGTGACGCTGAAGGCGGTCAAGGACGGCAAGCTCACACTCGACACACTGCTCACGGTTTCGCCGACGGCAGCCTCGCAGTCGCCCTCGAAGATGGGCTTTCGCCCGGGAACGCAGCTTACCGTCGACAACGCGCTCAAGATGATGATGGTGAAATCGGCGAACGACATGGCCGTCGTGCTCGCCGAAGGCGTTGGCGGTTCGATCGATGGTTTCTCGGCGCTGATGAACGACACGGCGCAGAAGCTCGGCATGACGCAGACGAGCTACGTCAATCCGAACGGCCTGCCCGCCGACGGACAGATCACCTCCGCGCGGGATCTTGGCATTCTCGCGCGCTCGTTCCTGCGCGACCTGCCCGAGTACGAGTATTTCGTGCACATTCCGGCAATCCGCTTCGGCAAGCGCGTCACCGGCAATTTCAACAAGCTGATCGGCCGCTATCCCGGCGCCGACGGTTTCAAGACCGGCTTCATCTGCGCCTCCGGCTACAATCTCGTCGCGTCGGCCACCCGCAACGGCCGCCGGCTGATCGCCGTCGTGCTGGGCGCCAACTCCGGGACCGCGCGCGCGGTGAAGGCGGCGCAGCTGCTGGAGCGCGGCTTCTCGCAAGATAATCTCACCTGGCTCCGCCCCTCGCTCGGCACCGTCGACAAGCTGGTGCCGGTCGACGCCTCGCCGCCGAACCTGCGTGACGACATGTGCGGCGGCCATCGCAAGCGGCCGGCCAGCGACGATGACGACGCGCTGATCGCGGCCAATGGCGGCACGTCCGGGTCCGCCTCGGCCACCGGCGGCGAAGCCCAAGTCACCTTCTTCACGGCCGGGCTTCAGCCGCCTCTGATGAAGGCCTCCGAGCTGATGGCCTCGGCCCCGGCGGCGGCCGAGCCCGTGCTGGTGTATACCGGTCCGACCCGCACCGGGACCGCCCTGATCGCGGCGGTCGCGGCCGATGCCGACCAGCAGGCCACGCCAAAGCCGCGTGGCAAGAAGTCGCGCGTCGCCAAAAAGCCCGACGCGGCAGACAAGCCGAAGGATGCCAAGACGGCGGCGGCGAAGCCCGATGCCAAGACGGCGGCGGCCGCAAAGCCGGCCGACGGCAAGTCCGCAGCTAAGCCGGCCGGTACCAAGCATGCCGCAGCCAAGCCCGATGCGGTGGCAAAGCCTGCGGTGGGCGGCGAGGCGGCCAAGCCCGCCAAGCCCAAGGCCGCGACCAAGCCCGCCAAGCCCGCCAACAACAGTTAACAGCCGACGCGAGGCGAGACCGCGCCGCACTTCGCAGTTGCGGCAGCGCCATTTGCAAGGATTCCGGTAGCCACTCCCTGACGTTTGTCCTAAGCCTCGACCGCTTGCCACCCGTTCCGGCAGGCTCGATACTGACGGCAACGAGGCAAGCCCGAGACACAACGGGCTCTGGTCAATGAGGGGAGTTTCCATGGAGCGCATCTGGCTTAAGCAATATCCGCCCGGCGTCCCCGCCGATATCGAGCCGACGCAATATTCATCGCTGGTCGACCTCCTGGAGGAGAGCTTCGCCAAGTTCGCCGACCGCAAGGCGTTCATCTGCATGGACAAGTCGATCAGCTATCGCGACCTCGACCAGATGTCGCTGGCGATGGCGTCCTATCTGCAAGGGCGCGGCCTGCAACGCGGCGCCCGCGTCGCGATCATGATGCCGAACGTGCTGCAATATCCGGTCGCGACCGCAGCCGTGCTGCGCGCCGGTTTCGCGGTGGTCAATGTCAATCCGCTCTACACGCCGCGCGAGCTCGAGCACCAGCTCAAGGATTCCGGCGCCGAAGCCATCATCGTGCTCGAGAACTTCGCCCACACCGTCGAGCAGGTGATCGCGAAGACGCAAGTCAAGCACGTCATCGTCGGCAGCATGGGCGACCTGCTCGGCTTCAAGGGAGTGATCGTCAATCTGGTCGTCCGCCGCGTCAAGAAGATGGTGCCGGCATGGTCGCTGCCGGGCGCGGTCTCCTTCAACGACGCGATCTCCGCCGGCCGCTCTCTGGCCTTCAACAAGCCGAAGCTGTCACCCGGCGACGTCGCCTTCCTGCAATATACCGGCGGCACCACCGGCGTGTCCAAGGGCGCCACCCTGCTTCATCGCAACATCGTCGCCAACGTCCTGCAGAACGACGCCTGGCTGCAGCCGGCGATGGCCGCGCCGCCGCATGTCGATCAACTCATGGTCGTTTGCGCGCTGCCGCTCTATCACATCTTCGCGCTGACAGCCTGCTACCTGCTCGCGGTGCGCGCCGGCGGCTGCAATCTCCTGATCCCCAATCCGCGCGACATCCCGGGCTTCATCAAGGAATTGGCGAAGTACCAGGTCAACAACTTCCCTGCCGTGAACACGCTCTACAACGGCCTGATGCATCATCCCGACTTCAAAAAGCTCGACTTCTCCAAGCTGAAGATCTCGAACGGTGGCGGCATGGCGGTGCAGCGCCCCGTCGCCGAGCAGTGGAAGGCCATCACGGGCTGCTCCATCGCCGAAGGCTACGGCCTGTCGGAGACATCTCCGACGCTGACCTGCAACACCACGACCAATCCGGAGTTCAACGGCACTATCGGCATCCCCGTGCCCTCGACCTGGATCTCGATCCGCGATGACGACGGCAACGAGATGCCGCTCGGCCAGCCCGGCGAGATCTGCGCCAAGGGCCCGCAGGTGATGTCGGGCTACTGGAACAGGCCGGAGGAGACGGCCAAGGTGATGACCGCGGACGGCTATTTCCGCACCGGCGACATCGGCATCATGGACGAGAAGGGCTACACCAAGATCGTGGACCGCAAGAAGGACATGATCCTGGTCTCCGGCTTCAACGTCTATCCGAACGAGATCGAGGAAGTGATCGCGAGCAACCCCGGGGTGCTCGAATGCGCCGTCATCGGCATTCCCGATTCCAAGTCGGGGGAGGCGGTGAAGGCGTTCGTGGTCAAGAAGGACCCGAACCTCACGGCGGAGGCCCTGGTCAAGTTCTGCCAGGAGCAGCTGACGGGCTACAAGGTGCCCAAGCACATCGAATTCCGCACCGACCTGCCGAAGACCAATGTCGGCAAGATCCTGCGGCGGCAGCTGCGCGACGAGAAGAAGGCGGAGGCGGCGTAAGCGCCTCTTTCGTTCATGACCGACGACAGCAACATCAGTCCCGCCGGCATCCTCGCCTTCTGGCGCGAGGCCGGCCGCGATGCCTGGTACGAGCGCAACGACGCATTCGACGCGGAGGTCAGGCGCCGCTTTCTCGCGCTGTGGCAGAAGGCGGTCGCCGGCGAACTCTCGTCATGGGAGGCGACCGACGAGGGCGCACTCGCGCTCGTCATCGTGCTCGACCAGTTTCCACGTAACATGTTTCGCGGCACGTCGCAGGCCTTTGCCAGCGATGCGCTGGCGCGCGACGTCGCCCGCCGCGCCATTGCGGGGGGCGCAGATCAAAGGGTCGATCCGGTCCTGCTCGAATTCCTCTATTTACCCTTCATGCATTCCGAGCACCTGCCCGACCAATTGCACTGCGTCGCGCTGTTTCAAAACACCGACAATGCCGAAAATCTGAAATACGCGCGTGAGCACGCCGACATCATCCGGCGGTTTGGCCGCTTCCCCCACCGCAACCGTCTGCTCGGCCGCGACACCACCCCGGACGAGCAGGCCTTCCTCGACGGCGGCGGGTTCGCCGGCTGATGACATAACGGTGAAGGGTCCCGCCCTCACCGCCTGCCCTACCGGCAATATTGTGCAGCGCCGCCGCACGGTCTAAAAAGCGGGACCGATTTTCAGGGAGACTGACGATGGCGATCCAGACTGGCGACAAACTGCCCGAGGCGAAATTCCGCGTGATGACGGCCGAAGGCCCGCAGGTGAAGACCACCGACGACATCTTCAAGGGCAAGAAAGTGGCGCTGTTCGCGGTGCCCGGCGCCTATACGGGCACCTGCCACAAGATGCATCTGCCGAGCATTTTCCTCAACGCCTACGCCCTCAAGGACAAGGGCGTCGACACCATCGCCATCGTCTCCGTCAACGACGCCTTCGTCATGAACGCCTGGAAGCGCGACACTGACCAGCGCGACGAGGCCATCTTTCTGGCCGACGGCAATGCCGACTTCACCAAGGCGATCGGCATGGAGCTCGACGCCTCCGGCAACGGTCTCGGCATCCGCTCCAAGCGCTATTCGATGCTGGTCGAGGACGGCGTGGTCAAGAAGCTGAACCTCGAGGCGATGCCCGGCAAGGTCGAGGTGTCCGGCGGCGATACGCTGCTCGGGCAGCTGTAAGCTTTAGACGCCGCTTTCAGCCACAAACGACACTGTCATGCCCCGCGAAAGCGGGGCATTCAGTATTCCAGAGACAGTTGTTGTTGAATCGAGAGGCCGCTGCGTACTGGATCGCCCGGTCAAGCCGGGCGATGACGGCGGAGCATGAGCAAGAGCGCCGATCCGCGCTACTCCGCCACCCGCGCCTGTAACCGCGCCTTCACGATCCCGTCGCGCGCGAGCTGGTCGGCGCGTTCGTTCTCGGGATGGCCTGCGTGACCTTTGACCCAGTGCCAGCGCACGTCATGGGCCTTCAGCGCGGCATCCAGGCGCTGCCATAGCTCGACATTCTTCACCGGCTTCTTGTCGGCGGTGCGCCAGCCGTTGCGCTTCCAGCCGTGGATCCAGCCGGTGATGCCCTGACGGACATATTGGCTGTCGGTATAGAGATCGACCGTGCACGGCTTCTTCAGCGCTTCCAACGCGGAGATCGCCGCCATCAATTCCATCTGATTGTTGGTGGTGTGGCGCTCACCACCGTTCAGTTCTTTTTCCTTGTCGCCGAACTTCAGGATCGCGCCCCAGCCGCCGGGCCCCGGATTTCCCGAGCAGGCGCCGTCGGTGTAGATCGTGACAATCGGAAGCTCGCTCACGCCACCAGCCCCGACGGCATCAGCCCGTAGTCGCGCACGCTGGAAACGCTCTGGTGGAAGCGCAGCTTGCGGACATATTCCAGCGGATCCTTCGGCCGAACCAGCGCGCCGGGCGGAACGTTGAGCCAGTCGACCAGCCGCGTCAGCAGGAAGCGCATCGCGGCGCCGCGCGCGAGCAGCGGCAGCGCGGTCTCTTCCGCCTCGGACAGCTTTCTCACCCGGCCATAGGCATTGAGGAAGGCCCGGGCCTTGGTCACGTTGAAGGAATGATCCGGCTCGAAGCACCAGGCGTTGAGGCAGATCGCGACATCATAGGCGAGCCAGTCATTGCAGGCGAAAGTGAAGTCGATGATCCCCGAGAGCTTGTCGCCGAGAAAGAAGACGTTGTCGTTGAAGAGGTCGGCGTGGATCACGCCTTCGGGCAGCTGCGTCGGCCAGACCCCGCTCTCGAGGTAGTCGAGCTCGTGGCTCAGGAACGCGCGCAGGCCGGGCTGCACCTCGTCGGCCCGCTGTGACGCGGCATCGAACAGCGGCCGCCAGCCCGGGACCGACAGCGCGTTCGCGCGCCTGATCGCGAAATTCGCGCCGGCCAGATGCATCCTGGCGAGCCCCTCGCCGACGCCGGCGCAATGGACCGCGTTCGGCTTGCGCGGCCAGACGCCTTCGAGAAAGGTGATGATCGCGGCCGACCGGCCCGACAGCTCGCGCAACGCCTCGCCGTCCGTTCCCTTCACCGGCAGCGGGCAGTTGACGCCGTGCTCGGCCAGATGCGTCATCAGCGCGAGGAAGAACGGCAGATCGTTCTTCGCCACGCGCTTCTCATAGAGCGTGAGGATGAACGACCCCTTGGTCGTATGCAGCAGGAAGTTGGAATTTTCGACGCCCTCGGCGATGCCCTTGTAGGAGAGCAGTTCACCGAGATCGTATTGATTGAGGAAGTCCGCAAGCTCGTCGGCGGCAACGTCGGTGTAGACCGCCATGAAGGTCTACTCGGCGGCGGCTTCGGGGCGCACCTGGCGCGGCAGCGGGAAGAACTCGTTCTCTTCCGCGGCCGAGACCGTCTCCACATGCAGCGTGAAGCGTTCGGCGAACGCGTCCATGATCTCCTCGACGATCACTTCCGGTGCCGAGGCACCCGCGGTGATGCCGAGGCTGGTGATGTTCTCGAACCGCTTCCAGTCGATTTCGGTGGCGCGCTGCGCCAGCACGGCGATCGGGCAACCCTCGCGTTCGGCGACTTCGCGCAGGCGCTGCGAGTTCGACGAGTTCGGCGCACCGACCACGATCAGGGCGTCGACCACCGGCGCCACTTTCTTCACCGCGAGCTGGCGGTTGGTGGTGGCGTAGCAGATGTCTTCCTTGTGCGGCCCGTTGATGTTCGGGAAGCGTTCCTTCAGGAGCGCCACGATCTCCGCGGTGTCGTCGATCGACAACGTGGTCTGGGTCACGAAGGCGAGGTTGTTCGGGTCCTTCGGGGCGATGGTCTTGGCGTCCTCGGCGGTTTCGATCAGGGTCACGGCGCCGGTCGGGAGCTGGCCGAGCGTGCCCACCACCTCCGGATGATGGGAATGCCCGATCAGGAAGATCTCGCGGCCGCGCTTGAAATGGATCGCGGCCTCGCGGTGCACCTTGGTGACCAGGGGGCAGGTCGCATCCAGCGAGAACAAATTGCGGGAGGTGGCGTCGGCCGGGACCGATTTCGGCACGCCATGGGCCGAGAACACCACCGGCGCGGTGGTGTTTTCCGGGATCTCGGCGAGTTCCTCGACAAAGATCGCGCCCTTCTTCTTCAACCCATCGACGACGTACTTATTGTGCACAATCTCGTGGCGAACATAGACGGGGGCGCCGTATTTATCGAGCGCCCGTTCCACGGTGTCGATCGCCCGGACCACCCCGGCGCAGAAGCCACGGGGAGAACAAAGCACGATCTTGAGGTCTGGTTTGGCTGACATTGAGCGATCTCGGGACCGAATCACCTCGCCAAATGGGCGGGAAGCGGTCGATGGATGAATAGGGCTTGGGTACGGTCTTACAGAGACTTCAGAGGGAATTGGGCCCCCTTTCGGGCGCTGTCAAGGCACTATCTATAGCAGAACCATTGCGTGGCTAGCCCCTCCGGGCTTATATAGCGCGAATTCCCAGTCATCGCTGATGACCACCGGTTTCGCCTCCAAAGGGGTGGGCGAAGCACAAAGGAGATTTGCCATGAGCAACGCACCTCTGATGCCCAAGGCGACCGCCGTCTGGCTGCTCGACAATACCGCGCTGACCTTCGATCAGGTCGCCGATTTCACCAAAATGCACCCCCTCGAGGTGCGCGCGATCGCCGATGGCGACGCCGCCCAGGGCATCAAGGGCATGGATCCCCTTTCCAATGGCCAGCTGACCCGCGAGGAAATCGAGAAGGGCGAGAACAACCCGGACTACCGGCTCCGCCTCCAGGAGAGCAAGGTGGTGCTGCCGCCGCAGCCCAAGCGCAAGGGCCCGCGCTACACCCCGGTCTCGCGCCGCCACGAACGCCCGAGCGCCATCCTCTGGCTGCTGCGCAACCATCCCGAGCTCAAGGACGCCCAGATCATGCGCCTGGTCGGCACGACCAAGAGTACGATCGCGAGTGTCCGCGATCGCACCCACTGGAACACCTCCCAGCTGACGCCGATCGATCCCGTCACCCTCGGCCTCTGCTCGCAGATCGAGCTCGATTTCGAGGTCGCGCGCGCGGCGAAGGAAAAGCCGATCGACGCAGCCTATGGCGGCGCCACTTTGCTGCCGGCCTCAGAAACCACCAAGAAGGACGAGTACGAACCCGCGGAGAGGTCCAGCGACGATCTCAACGTCGATGCTGTGTTCGCCAAGCTGAAGACGCTCGGCGGCAAGAAGCAGGACCAGGAGGAGGAGTAATCCTTCCACTCTTCAGTCGTCATCGAATGCAAGCGCGGCGGGGAAACCCGCCGCGTTCTTTTTTGGTGTAACGCAAGAAGCTTCAGCAACCTCGTCATTGCGAGCGCAGCGGCGCAGCGCAGCCTTTATGGCCGGTCCGGATGGTTCAGCATGTATTCGCCGAGGTCGCGCTGGCGGCGGTCGGCGCGGGTGGTCGCGGAACTGCGCTGGACGTCGCGGTCCTTGCGGCACGCCACGTATTCGGGCGATCCGGCCGCATAGCCGCGGCTCTGGCAGACCGCGTCGTCATCATCGCCGCCCATCGCCACCGGCGTCTGGTAGCGCGCGGAGCAGGCGGAGAGAATGAGGCCCGCAAATGCAATCGCTAGAAACGGCTTCGAATTCATGGCAGGCCCTTCATCCTCATGGTGAGGAGCCCGCGCAGCGGGCGTCTCGAACCATGCAGGCCAAGCTGCCGCAGCGGGGCCTTTCATCCTTCGAGACGCGCGCCAGGCGCGCTCCTCAGGATGAGGATTGAGCGGAAAAATGCGGCCTATTCAAGCCCCATTGCAAACCTCACACCCGCCCCTTCAGCGCATCGCCGATCTCGTCCAGCACCTTGGGGTCCTCGATCGTCGCCGGCATGGTCCAAGCTTCACCATCTGCGATCTTCTTGATCGTGCCGCGCAAGATCTTTCCGGATCGCGTCTTGGGCAGGCGGCCGACGGTGATGGCGAGCTTGAACGCGGCAACGGGACCGAGCTTGTCGCGCACCAGCGCGACGATCTCCTTCTCGATCTCGGCCGGGGCCCGTTTCACACCCGCCTTGAGCACCAGGAAGCCGCAGGGCACCTCGCCCTTGATCGCGTCCTTGACGCCGAGCACGGCGCATTCAGCGACATCGGGATGCGAAGCCAGGATCTCCTCCATGCCGCCGGTGGAGAGCCGATGGCCGGCGACGTTGATGATGTCGTCGGTGCGGCCCATGACGAAGACATAGCCGTCGTCGTCCTTGTAGCCGGCATCCGACGTTTTGTAGTAGCCGGGGAATTCGGTGAGATAGGCTTCCTTGAACCGTTCGTCCTGATTCCACAGCGTCGGCAGACAGCCCGGCGGCATCGGAAGCTTGATGACGATCGAACCCATGGTGTTCGGACCGACCGGCTTTGCCGCTTCGTCGACCACGTCGACCTGATAGCCCGGCATCGGCACCGTCGGCGACCCGTGCTTCACCGGCAGCTGACCTAAGCCAACCGGATTGCCGGCGATGCACCAGCCGGTTTCGGTCTGCCACCAATGGTCGATCACAGGCACTTTCAACTGCTGCTCCGCCCATTCCACCGTCGGCGGATCGGCGCGCTCGCCGGCCAGGAACAGCGTGCGGAACGTCGAGAGGTCGTATTGCCGGATGAATTTTCCTTCCGGATCTTCTTTCCGGATCGCGCGGAACGCGGTCGGCGCAGTAAAGAAGGCGACGGCCTTGTGCTCGCTGATCACGCGCCAGAACGCGCCGGCATCGGGCGTGCCGACCGGCTTGCCCTCATACATGATCGAGGTCGCGCCATGCAGCAGCGGGCCGTAGACGATGTAGCTGTGGCCGACCACCCAGCCGATGTCGGAGCCGCACCACCAGACCTCGCCCGGCTTGACGCCATAAAGGTTGAACATGGACCATTTCACCGCGACGAGATGGCCGCCATTGTCGCGCACGACACCCTTGGGAATGCCGGTCGTGCCTGACGTATAGAGGATGTAGAGCGGATCGGTAGCGGCGACGGGCACACAAGGCGCCTTCTTGCCGTCGTTCATCGCCTTGCGGCGCAGGCCCGCCCAATCATAGTCGCGGCCGGGCGTGAGGGCGCAGACGAGCTGCGGACGTTGCAGCACGATGCAGGCCTTCGGCTTTGCCCCCGCAAGCCTGATCGCCTCGTCGAGCAGCGGCTTGTACTGCACGATCCGGCCGGGCTCGATGCCGCAACTCGCCGACAGAATCAACTTTGGCTGCGCATCGTCGATGCGGGTGGCGAGCTCTTTCGCGGCAAAGCCACCGAACACCACGGAGTGCACCGCGCCAATGCGCGCGCAGGCGAGCATCGCGACGACGGCCTCGGGGACCATCGGCATATACAGGATGACGCGATCGCCCTTGGCGACACCAAAATCCTGCATGATGGCGGCAAGCGCCTGCACTTCGGCCAGCAGTTCGGCGTAGGTGAATTTGGTGACGCTATTTGCCAGCGGCGAATCATGGATCAGCGCGACCTGGTCGGCGCGGCCGCGTTCGACCTGACGGTCAAGCGCGTTGTAGCAGGTGTTGACGACGCCACCGCTGAACCAGCGGCCGTAGACGCCTTGCGAGGGATCGAAGATCTTTTTCGGTGGCTGGATCCAGTCGATCTCCTTGGCCGCCTCGGCCCAAAAGCCCTTGGGGTCAGCCAGCGAGCGCGCATAAACCTCGTGATAGAGACTCTTTCCGTCGATGTTTCCTCGGACGTTCATTCCCGCGCTCCCGTTCCCTTATTCGCCTGGCCTTGACCTTGTGGCAGGACAGACGTCCCGCCATGACAGGGATCAAGTACCAGCCTTGTTTGAGGGGTATTTTCCCGGGAACGGGCCGCGGTTCAAGCTGAAAAGAACAATGCTCAGCTATCCATCGCATTCAGCCGCTGCAGCCGCTCCTGCATGACCTTCCTGAGATCATAGCCGGGGCGGCCGAAGCTCGTATTGCGGGTGGTGAGGAAATCGCGCTGGGTGCGACGGAGGCCGCCGGCGAAGCGGGACCCGGCCGATTTCAGCACGCGCTCGTAGGTCTCGGCGATCTGGCGATCGAGCACCCCCAGCTGCGGATCGGCACAAATCACCTTCTCAACCTCGCGCTTCGCAGTGGCACAATCGAACGACGGGCCATTGCCGGAATTCGCCGCGAGTGGCCGCAGCGGCTCGCCGCCGAATTTCGCAATCTCCGCGATCATGGCACGGCGGCCGGCGGCGGCGTTGTCGTTGCCGGGATCGAGCCGCAGCGCGGTCTCATAGTCGGCCAGCGCCTTCCTGCGTTCGCCCATCTTCTTGTAGAGCACGGCGCGGTTATTGTAGGTCTGCGCGAAATTCGGATCCAGTTTCAGCGCGGCCTCGTAATCGCTCAGCGCCGCGCCAAGCTCGCCCTTGAGGTGGTAGGAATCGCCGCGGTTTGTGAAGAAATTCGGCCGCGGTGCCAGCCGGAGCGCCTGATCGTAATCGGCAATCGCCTTGTCGTACTCCCCCATCGCGGCCAGCGCCAGCCCGCGATTATCGTAATATTCGGGCACCTTCGGATCGAGCCGGATCGCCTCGCCGTCGTCGGCAACCGACTTGTCGAGCTGGCCGAGCTTCTTGTAGGCGGCGCCACGATTGGTGTAGCTGCGCGGCCGGTTCGGATCGAGCCGCAACGCCTCGCTGAGATCGCGGATCGCCTTCTCGTTGTCGCCGCCGAGATAATAGGTCACGCCGCGGTCGGACCAGGCCTGTGCATTGTCAGGCTTCAGCCTGATCGCCTGGTCGTAATCGGCAAGCGCGCGGTCGAGCCGGTGCTGGTTGGTGTAGACGACGCCGCGCAGCTCGTAAGATTCCGAATCCTGCGGATCGAGCTCGATGGCCTTGCTGAGGTCCGCCGCGGCGCGGTTGAGATCGCCGCCGGCCTCGCGCAGGAGATCGCCACGCAGGCGCCAGGCTTTTGCGTTCTTGCCATCGAGTGCGATGGCGCGATCGATATCTCGCAGCGCCTGCGTGAGGCCGCCCGAGGTTCGCGCATTGGCGTCGGCGCGCACCAGCAATGCCGCGGCGCGATCGAGGGACGGATTCGAGGGCCTGGTCGATGATCGCGCTGCAGGCCGGGATCAGCTCAGCCGGAGCGGCCTTGCTCCCGATTACGCAATCGACGCCGGCCGAAGCAGAGGCGACGAGAACGACGCTCATTGCCGCGCTGAGCAGGAGCGAGCGAAACGAGATTTTTGCAAACGAGAGCATTTGCGCGGAAGGATGCGTGCCGCACATGGCATAGGGCTCCGGGACATCAGGCTTTCACCATTGTCGCGACAGCCAAAGAATCGGTTCAAATCGAGGCGTGCCAGCGGCGCACCGATCCCTTCCCTCCTTCGTCCCGCTCTTACGAGCGAGACGAGGAGCCTCAATACCCGTCCACCCCGTTGAGCCGCTGCAGCCGCTCCTGCATCGCCTTTTTCAAATCGTACCCCGGCCGGCCGAACCCGGCGTTGCGGCGGGCGATGAAATCGTCCTGCTCGCGCTGAAGCGCCTTCGCTTCGCCTGCATTGCGGGCTTCGCGCAACACGCGCGCGTTGGCGGCAAAGACCTCACGGTCGAGATCAGCGAGCTCGCGGTTGGCGCAGATCGCCTTCTCGACGGGACGGCGCGCACCCTTGCAAATGAAGCTGGGCTTGCCCGCGACCGCCATCTGCGCGCCGATCCGCTCGATCTCGCGCGCCATCGCCTTGTTATTGACCTTGGCCTTCTCGTGGTTCGGATCGATCTTCAACGCTGCGCCGAAATCCTGCACCGCCTTGGGCTTGTCGCCCTTCCTTAGCCAGAGCTCGCCCCGCGCGTTGAAGATATCGGCAAGACCGGAATCGAGCTCCAGCGCGCGGCTGTCGTCGGCGATCGCGCGGTCGACTTGGTCGTGCCGCGCATAAAGCCCGCCGCGCGCGATCAGCGCCCTGATCAGGTCGCCTTTCGCCGTCTTCTCGTTGTCGATCACGGCAGCGCAGGCCGTGGCGGCCTTGTCAATGTCGTCGGCTGCGGCGGCCGCGAGGCACGGCGCGATGTCGACCTGCGGCACCGCGGCCGGCTCGCCGCCGGTCGCAGCATGAGCCGCAACGAACGAGAGCGCAAAGAGCAACCCGGCGCCGGACCATTGAATGAGAAAACGCATGCTCGCCACAGTTGGAAAGTCTTGAGTTAAGGTCCGCCTTGAGGTCTTGCCTTGGGGCTGCACCATCCATCATACGACCGGATTGGTGCTAGCTTGTGGCGCCGCTCAAATCGGGTTCGGGGATCAACGTGTCGACATTCGAATGGATCATCGTGCTTCTGCTCGGCGCCGTTGCATTATCGGCGCTGGCGCGGCGGATCAAGGTCCCCTACCCGACCTTTCTCGCAATCGGGGGCGCACTGATCGCCTTTGTGCCGTCGAGCCCGTCCTGGACGCTGGAGCCCGACCTGGCGTTGGCTCTTTTTGTCGCACCGGTCCTGCTCGATGCCGCCTTCGACACCTCGCTGCGCGATCTCCGCAACAATTGGGTTCCGGTCTCCACCCTCGTCGTCGCCGCGGTCGGCTTGACCACGGCCGCTGTGGCCTACGTCGCGCACCGGCTGATGCCTGATATGCCCTGGGCCGCCGCGGTTGCGCTCGGCGCCATCGTGGCCCCGCCGGACGCGGCCGCCGCGGTCGCGATCCTGAGCCAGGTGAAGCTGCCTCACCGCATGGTGAAGGTCCTGGAAGGCGAGAGCCTGCTCAACGACGCGACCGCGCTCCTGATCTATCGCATCGCCGTCGGAGCGATCGCCACCGAGCATCTGGCATGGAGCCAGGTCGCGCCAACCATGGCTCTGGCGCTGGTCGGCAGCGTCGTTGCCGGCTATCTCGCCGCGCGAGTCATGCCACTGGTGATCGTGCAGATCACGGAGGCTCCCAGTTCGATCATCATGCAATTCGCCACTACCTTCATGGTCTGGATCGGCGCTGAACATCTCGGCCTCTCCGGCATCCTCACCATCGTCGTGTACGCCATCACGATGGCACGCGCTGCACCCGCTCGCATGCCGGCGCGGTTGCGGGTGCCGTCCTACGCGGTGTGGGATACGATGGTGTTCGTGCTCAACGTGCTCGCGTTCATGCTGATCGGCATGCAGATGCGACCGATCTGGACGCGGCTGGACGCGGACGTGCGCTGGGACTATTGCCTGGCCGCCGCCTGGATCCTGCTCACCGTGGTCCTGGTCCGGTTGGCCTGGGTCACGGTCTACCGCACGACGCTACGCACGCTGGTGGCGCACGGGATCTATCACCCCAAGGATCCGAAGCAGGTCGCCTCCGCCAAGGGCGGCCTCATCATCTCCTGGTGTGGCATGCGCGGCCTCGTCACGCTCGCCACCGCCTTTGCCTTGCCGGAAAACTTTCCGCATCGTGACTTCATCGTCTTCTCGGCGTTTGCGGTCGTGCTCGGCACGCTGGTCGTGCAGGGCCTGACCTTGCGGCCGCTGATCCTGGCGTTCGGCCTCAAGGACGACAATCCCGTCGGCATCGAGGTCGCGCGCGCCCGCGCCGTCGCCTATCGCGCGGCGCTCGACGCGATCGAGGACGATCCGTCGGAGGAAGCCGAAATCCTGCGGCTCGAATATCGTGCCATCCTGATGCAGGCCGACGACGATCCCCATGGTGGCATCACCAACGGCGAATTGCCCGCCGATCCGCTGCGCCGCCGCGCCATCGAAGCCGCGCGAAAATCGATCTTCGACCTCCGGGCCACCGAGGTGATCGGTGACGACGCGTTTCACAGGATCGAGGAGGAGCTCGATCGCGCGGAACTGAGCGCGGGGGGTTAGATTTCGTCATCCCGACAAGCGCCCTGCACAGGTGGCTAGGGGTTTGAACCAAACGCCGCCTCTCCAGACTCATCCCTCATGACGACCCTGATCGACGACCGTCGTGTGCGCGCGCGAGATGCGTCGCCCGCACGATATTTCTATCTCCACATGGCACTGGCCTGCGCGGCCACCGCCTTTCTCGGCTTCGCACCGACCTATTTTGTGCCGCTCGCGAACCGGACATTGTCCGCAAGCCCCGTCATTCATTTCCACGGCCTGTTGTTCTTCACCTGGTCTCTCTATTTCGTGATCCAGACGTGGCTCGCCGCCTCAGGCCGCATGGTCAATCACCGTGCGCTCGGCATAGCCGGCGTTTCGCTCGCGACCGCGATGACGATCTTCGGCTTCCTCGCCTCCGTCCATGTGATGCAGCATTCCGCGGCGCTCGGCCAGAAAGAGGCCGGCATCGCCTTCTCGATCGTGCCGATGAGCGGGATCGCGTTCTTCGCTGGTGTATTCGTGCTCGCGATCATGAACACGCGAAAGCCGGAGATTCACAAACGCCTGATGCTGCTCGCGGCGGTCTCCATCCTCGATGCCGCGATCGCGCGCTGGTTTCTCACTTTCCTCGCGCCTTCGGGACCGCCAGGGCCGCCGCCGGTGCCCGTCACCATCGCGCCCGCGATGGTCGCTTCGCTGCTGCTCGTCGTCGCCATGGTACGCGACTGCTGGCGGTGAAGGTGCTGAACTGGCCGATCAGCGAAACGGCGGCATGGCATTCATTCGCCGGCGGGATTCTGGCGCTGGCGCAATGATGTCGTCCTGGCGAAAGCCAGGACCCATTACCCCGAATGCCGAATGTTGAAGTAGCCGGAGCCGCCAGCCTTCGTCAAACTTCTCCCTGGGGTTATGGGTCCTAGATCAGCGCTCGTTACGCTCGCTTGTCCAGGACGACGGCGAACACGGAACGACGCCTAGGCCCCCGCCTTGCACGTGATCCCGCCGTCCACCACGAGCTCGATGCCCGTCACATATTTCGCTTCGTCCGAGGCCAGGAACAGCGCGGCGTTGGCGACGTCGAAAGCGTCGCCCATGTGGCCCATCGGCACTTGCGCATCGCGCGCCCGCCACATCGCTTCAACATCGCCCTTGGCATAGCTGTTCGCAAGACCTGCGGAATGTTCCACCATCGGCGTCTTCATCAGGCCGGGCAGGATCGCGTTGACGCGGACATAGTGGCGCGCGAACTCGATCGCGGTGGTGCGGGTCATCTGGTTCATCGCCGCCTTCGAGGTGCCGTACGTGACGTAGGAGATGCCCATGTGGCGGATCGAAGCGATCGAGGAGATGTTGATGATCGAGCCACCGCCCTGTTTCACCATCACGGGGATGACGTGCTTCATGGCGAAATAGGCGCTCTTGAGGTTGACGCTGAAGACCCGGTCCCAACTTTCCTCGGTCACTTCGACCACGCTGCCCATCTCGGCGATGCCGACATTGTTGTCGAGCACGTCGATGCGGCCGTAGGCCTTGAGGCATGCCGCGACCATCGCCTCGACCTCGCGCGCATGCGAGACGTCGGCCGTGAACGCGCTCGCCTGGCCGCCTTCGTCCGCGATGATCTTCGCGGTCTCCTCGGCGGCCGCGCCGTTGCGATCGACGCAAAACACCTGCGCACCCTGGCGGGCAAAGGTGACCGCGGTGGCCTTGCCGTTGCCCCAACCAGGCCCGATCGAGCCGGCACCCACCACCATCGCAACCTTGCCCTTGAGCCGACCCATCGCGTGTCTCCCTTATTATTGTTCTTTGCAGACGATCATCTTTGTGACGTTAGCACCAATGGGATGACCGACAATCTCGGACAACGTCCGGCACTTGCCGTCATGGCATAGCCGCCATTCGCCAGCCGCGTCCGAATTGCCCAGCACGACCTCCGGCATCGGCGCGCGCGCGGGCCTCCATTGAAACCAGCCGTCGACGAGGCGCGCCTCGGGCGGCGGCTCCATGCCGGGGCCGGTGCCCTTCACGCGTGCCTGCACCAGTTCGAGCCCGGCGGGGGTGACGCGCCAGTCTTCCTGCCAGTCGACCTTCGCGATCGAATGCGTCCACACCAGTGTGAACGCGGACAGCGCCAGCGCCTTCAGGCCTGAGGCTGTGACGAGGCAGAGGCTCACACCGCCTCGACCGGCGCCGGCGGCCGCCGCCGCCACTGCCACAGCACGATCGCAGCGGCGAGCAGGAAGCCCGCGGTGTCGCTGAACGGGAAGTCGCCGAGCAGGCACAGCGCGGCACCGAGCGCGACCAAACGTTCGAGGAACGTCAGGCGCGTGAACAGGAATCCGATCGCGACCATGCCGAACAGCGCGATCGCCACCAGCGCCTTGACAGTCGCCAATGCCACCGCGCCGTAGAAGCCGAGCTTGGCCGCCATGGGATCGCCGCCCTGCAGCATCAGCGCCGGCGAATAGACGAAGATGAAGGGGATGACGTAGCCGGCGAGCGCGATGCGCATCGCCTCCCAGCCGATCTTGTCCGGATTCTCCTTCGCGATCGGTGCTGCGGCAAGCGCGGCCAGCGCCACCGGCGGCGAGAGGTCCGCCATGATGCCGTAATAGAACGCGAACATGTGGCTTGCGATCAGGGGCACACCCAGTTTGGCCAGCGCGGGCGCCGCGAGCGCTGCCGTGATGATGTAGGTCGGGATGGTCGGGATGCCGGTGCCGAGCAGGATCGACAGCAGCATGGTCATGATCAGTGCCAGGAACAGGCTCTTCTCGCCGAGATCGATCACCCAGCCGCCGAAGATGGTGCCGACGCCGGTCTGCGACATCATGCCGATGATGACCCCGACGATGGCGCAGGCCATGCCGACGGTGATCGCGGATTTGGCGCTTTCAGCCAAGGCATCGCGGCAGGCGCGCAGGGCGGAAAATCCGCCACGCACGAACGCAGTGATCACGATCAGCGCGACGACGACGCCTGCGACCGGCACGATCTGAAGGCCGTCGCGCGAGAGCGCCGCGACGACGAGCGCGAGCCCGATCCAGAAGACATAGCGGATCGCCATCGAAGACGCGCCTGTCGTGATGGCGGTGCCAAGGATCAGCGCCACTGTGAGCGCGAGGCCCATGCTGCCGGCATAGAGCGGCGTAAAACCTTCGAACAGCATGTAGACCAGCGCCGCGAGCGGCAGCACGAGATACCAGCGCGTCACCAGGGCCTTCCAGGCGCTCGGAATCTCCGAGCGCTTCATGCCGGTGAGCCCGTGCTTGCCGGCCTCCAGATGCACCATCCAGAAGGCGGAGGCGAAATAGAGCATCGCGGGAATCGCGGCCGCCTTCACGATCTCAGAATATTGGACACCGAGCGTCTCTGCCATGATGAAGGCGACCGCGCCCATCACCGGCGGCATGATCTGCCCACCCATCGACGCTGTCGCCTCGACGCCGGCCGCGAACGCGCGGCGATAGCCGAACCTGATCATCAGCGGAATCGTGAACTGGCCGACGGTGACGACGTTGGCGACGCCGGAGCCGGAGATCGTGCCCATCATGCCCGAGGCGAACACCGCGACCTTGGCCGGGCCGCCGCGGGTCCTGCCGAATAACCCAAGAGAAACGTCGGTGAAGAGCTGGATCATGCCGGCGCGCTCCAGGAACGAGCCGAACAGGATGAACAGGAAGATGTAGGTCGCCGAGACGTAGATCGGCACGCCGTAAAAACCTTCGGTGCCGAACGACAGATGCGTGACGATCTGGTCGAAATCATAGCCGCGATGGTTAAGCGGTGACGGCAGATACTGGCCGAAGAACCAGTAGACGAGACAGGCGCCGCACATCAGCGGGAGCGCTGCGCCCATCAGCCGCCGCGTGCCCTCGAAGATCAGGACGGCGAGCAGCGTGCCGACCACCAGATCGAGGCGCGTCGGATCGCCGTCACGTGCGATCAGATCCGCATAGAAGATCCATTGATAGAGCCCGCACAGAAAGCCCATGCCGCCGATCAGCCAGCCGATCGCGCGGCCGAAATCGCTTTTGGCGGTGAAGTTGCCGATCAGGCCGAAGGTGAGGAGAATGAGGAAGCCGACATGGACGCCGCGCACCACCTGGCTCGGCAGATAATTGAAGGCCGCGACATAAAGCTGGAAGATCGCGAAGGCGATGCCGATCCAGTAGGCGAGCGTGCCCCACCAGCCCGGGCCAAAGCCTTCCGGAAAACCGTGCTCGAAATTGTCGAACTCGACCTTGATGGGCTCTTGAGCGCCCTCTGCCTTCTCCAGCATTTCAACCCATCCCCAATCGTCGAGCGCTTATAGCATTGGCACGGTCCATCCGCGCCGTCATGCCCGGGCTTGTCCCGGGCATCCACGATCTTTCTCGCCTGGCCTTAGAACGTGGATGGCCGGGACAAGCCCGGCCATGACGTCCGATAACGAGGCCGACGTTACTTGATCAGCCCCTTTTCCTTGTAATAGCGGATCGCGCCGGGGTGCAGCGGAACCGGGCTGCCGCTGGCGGCCGTCTCGAGCTTGATCTCCTTGCCGGCCGCATGCGCGTTGGCGAGTTCGGGCAGCGACTCGTAGACCAGTTTTGTCATCTGGTAGGCGAGATCGTCCGACACCGCCGAGCTGGTGACGAGGTAGTTGACCACCGCCGCAGTCGGCACGTCCTTGTCCTGCCCGGTGTAGGTGTTGGCGGGAATGGTCGCCGCGATAAAGGGCAGGCCGATCTTGTCGACGGTCTCCTTCGGCACCGACACCACCACGATCGGGCTCGAGGTCGACAGATCCTTCAGCGAGGCCACGCCGAGCCCGGCCGATTGCAGCGTCGCGCCGAGCTGGCGGTTCTTCATGAGGTCGACGGATTCGGCAAACGGCAGATACTCGACCTTGCCAAGATCCTTGTAGCTCATGCCGGCCGCCGCCAGGATGGCGCGCGAATTCAGCTCCGTGCCCGATTTCGGCGCGCCGACCGACAGGCTCTTGCCCTTGAGATCCGCAAGCGTCTTGATGCCGCTCTCGGCAGTCGCGACGATCTGGATGTAGTTCGGATAGATCGCGCCGATCGTGCGCAGCTTGTCGAGCTTGGACTTGAAGCCTGCTTCCTCGTCGCCATCCCAGGCCGCTTTCAGCGAGTCACCCAGCGTGAACGCGATCTCGCCGCGACCCTGCTGGAGCAGGATCAGATTCTCGACCGACGCCTTGGTGGCCTGCACCTGCGTCTTCACGTTAGGAATCTTGTCGCCGTAGATCTTCCCGATCGCGACCCCGAGGGGGTAGTAGACGCCGGAGGTGCCACCGGTCAGCACATTGATAAAGGATTGCGCCTGCGCGCAAGGTGCCGAGGCCGCCAGAGCAAGAGCCGCGGCCACGCCGAAAATCGTTCGTTTCATGATCTTTCTACTCCCCAAACCGGCCGGAAGTTGGCCGGATGAGGGGGGCGGGTCAACCCATCCAAAAGTCAAAACAGGACTGCAGTAAATGGCTGTGCTGGTTCGATTTTTGGGGAACTCGCCGGGTGCGGCGAGGTGGCGCAGCCAGGTCTGGTCAGCCCCTCACTGGAAGGTCATGTCCAGGCACTTGGAGATGTCGGAGCCGAGGCCGGAGGAGATGATGATGCAGCCGCGCACCTTCTGCGCGCCGACGTCGGCGGCCCACACCGAGTAGCCGCCGGGGCCGAAGAACGAATTGGTGTTCGGCGGCTCGGTCTCGGTCGCGTCGAAATCGTAATGGCCGTCGGTGTCGAAGATGCGCGGCTTCTTGGTGCAGCCGCCGTCGGTCTGGACGTTGATGACTTCCTTGTTGTCCCGGGTCAGCGCCAGCGAGACCTGACAACGGAAATATTCCGAGGTCTTGGTGTTGAAGAGGTAGGTGTATGACTTGCAGGTCGCGGTGTTCAGCTTGCCCGGGGCCAGGCCGCGGCTGCACGAGATCCTCTGGTTGTGGCTGAGCTGGTAATCATCGGCACGGGCGGCCGGCGCGAGCACCGTCAGCAACAGGCCGGCGGCCCAGCAAGCTTTAATGACGAGGTTCATTCGAATCATCCCCTACCCAATGTTTTTGTCGAATTGCGTTCTAGACGGAAAGCGGAACATAGTCGCGCGGGGACGAAGGGAAAATCACAAACTGCTCGGCAAGACGTGATGCGCTGCGGCGCTTTCGCAAATTGACCTGAAAGCGCCGTTCGTGATTTGTTCAAGCCGGGAGCCTCGATGGGGAGGATAGGGTGATGGCATTTTCGACAAGGATATTTTTGGTGACGGCCGTGCTCGGCGCGTTCGCTGCACCCGCATTGGCGCAGACCGCTGCAACACCTTGGGAGCTCAAGCCCGACACCGGCTACGCCTATGACAAGGACGGCAAGACCTTCTCCTACAAGATGGGCACCAGCAATGCCGGCGAACTTCTGAAGGGCGCCAAGAAGGTGCCGAAGGGCACGCTGTTCTTCCTCGGCCACAACGGCCAGCTCTACATGCGCAGCGGCCCGTATCTGGAAGGCGACGGCAAGTTCAAGTTCGGGTCGGATCAGTAGGGCGAGGTCGCGGCGACGCCACACACTGCTGTCGTCCCGGCGAAGGCCGCGACCCATACCGCGTGATCCCTCGATTGCGTACGGCCGCAGTACCGAACGACCGTCCTCCCAAACTATGCCCTGTGGTAATGGGTCCCGGCCTTCGCCGGACGACGCCGCCTAAAACGCCCCCGCCAGCTCGCGCGCGCCGGCGTTGTTGCTGTTGCTGTCCATCCTCGTATCCGTCACCGCCAGCAGCTTCGCCACCGTGTTGTGGCGGATCGCGACCGGGTTACGCTCGTAGCCGCCGCGCTGGAAGAAGTTCGAAGTCGGCACCTGCTCGCGCATTACCTGCGGCATTGTCACCATGTCGAGGCCGGTGCCGTCGCCGGTGAGGTTCATCATCTCGAGCTCGGCCGCGCTGAGCGGGCGGTTGTAGCCCTTGGCACGCGCGAACAGCACCGAGGTGAGCAGCTTGTGAGTCTGCAGCATCGGCCCGATATCGATGTCGAGCACCATGGCATGCATGGCCCAGCCCTGCGCGGTGTTGCCGATCTTCTCGTGCTCCGACCAGGTGTCGGGCACCGACTTGGCGTGCGCCACCATTTTCTTGAGCACAGTGAGCTTGTGCTCGAGCGACTGACGCGCCGGGCCTGAGGTCCGCGCCACCTTGTCAGAGAGAGCGCGGATGAATTCATGGCCTTGCTCGGCCAGCAGCTCGACGCTGTTGGTCGTCAGCAGCTGGTTGTAGCCCATCGCGGTCGAAATGGCGCGCTTGCCGCCATGTTCGATTCCCGCCTGCACGTCGTAACTGCCGGTGCCGCCGGTCTCGAACGCGTAGACCCGCACCGCCTGCTCGCGAGTCAGCCCCGAGGCCAGCGCGTAGCGTGCATAGACGCGCTTGAATTCGACTTCGTTGGCCGGCCGCTGTGGCGTGAACTGATAAAGCTCCTGCGCCGCGCGCAGCAGATCGGCGACCACCGGGATCGGCTTTTTCGTCGGGCGGTCCGGGGTTTCCTCCGGCTCCGGATTCACCGGCCGTTTCGGCCCGTTATAGAGCGGCGGATGCTCCAGCACGTAATCGTCGAGCGTGACCTGCTGCCCGCTGCGCCGCTTGGCATTACGGCCTTTCCGCTTCTCGGAGATCTGACTCCAATAGGCGCCGGCTTCCTCGTCAAAGGCCGCGCGCGCCGCCTGATACTCCTGCAGCTTGCGGCGATATTCCAGCACGGCGGGCGACACGCCGCCTTGCGCAAAGAACTGCGACAACAGCTGGGCATTGGCATTGCGGACGGCCGGCGGCAGCGCGTCGGATTCGCCGCCGCGCACGGGAGGCGCGAGCAGGACGAGCGCAAGTGGAACCAGTCTCACGGCATTTCGAATCGATTGATGCATGCTGCCCTCTTAGCAGGCATCCGGTAACTGTCACGTTAACGCGCCGTTTACCTCGTTTTCGCCCCTCGCGTCATTTCCAGGCGAATACCGGCTGTTCCAGCTCGGTGACGCGGGTGTGCCGTCCTGCCAGCACTTCGCGGAACTGGTAGATCAGGGCCGCCGTCGGTGCGTGAATCAAGCTCGACTGATGATGGAAACGGATCACACGGCGCGTGCTCTCGGGGATCGCGACGAAATCGAAGGCGTCGGCGCGCTCGACCGTCGCAAGCGCGATGCGATGCACGGAGGCGACCTCGTCCGGGTTTGGTTTGATCGCGGCACTATCGGCGGCCCAGACCACGACCGGCGTGATCAGATAACCGGAGCGGGTCGGATAGTCATCGAGCGTGCCGAGCACCTCCGCGCCGGTGAGGCGCAGGCCAAGCTCCTCGTCGAGCTCGCGCAGTGCCGCCTGGACCGGCGTCTCGCCGGCATCGCAGCGTCCGCCGGGAAGAGCCCATTGGCCGCGATGGGCGCGCAGATGCGATGCGCGCTGCGTGAGCAGGAACGCCGTGTCATCGCGCTCGCTGGCTGCGGTCAGCGCAATCACCACAGCGGCACGCTTCAACGCCGCCGGCGCCTCATCCTCCGGCAGCCGCGTGAAGGCCGCACAGGCAGCCGCGATATTCCGCCGTGTGGCATCGTCGAACGGTCTCATCATGCTTGACTACACCACGTCCGGCCCCGATGAAACGAGATCGCACGACCCGCTCAGGAAATGGACGACATGACCAACAAGACCGCCGCGAGGCTGAAAGCAGACGGCTGGACCATCCTGGAGACCACGGGCTTCATGCACCTGATCGGCCCATTGTGGGAGCGCAAGGTCGACGGCCAGTACGAATTCGCACTTGCGACCGAGGACAAGCACCACAATCGCCGCGGCATGGTCCAGGGCGGCGTGATGATGACGTTCGCGGACCGTACCTGCGGCATGACTGCCCGCTATGTCTCGGGCAAGGAGTTCATGGCGACGGTGCAGCTCGACACCCATTTCGTCGACGCCGGCCAGATCGGCGACATCCTGATCTCCCGCCCGCGCGTGGTGCGCTCGACGCGCAGCCTGATCTTCATGAGCACGGAGGTCAGCGTGGACGGCCGCTGCGTGGTGATGGCCAATGGCGTGTTCAAGATCTTGAAGGGGCCGGGGTAACTCCACACCCAACGCTGTCATTTCCCGCGAAGGCGGGGAATCCAGTACGCCGCGGCTTCTCGATTGAACTACAGCCCTCTCGGAATACTGGATCGCCCGGTCAAGCCGGGCGATGGGAGCGTAGCAAGCATCTCCGCCAACCGCGTCATTGCGAGCGCAGCGAAGCAATCCAGACTGCCGCCGCAGACGCATCTCTAGATTGCTTCGCTGCGCTCGCAATGACGGAGTGAGACGGATATGCTGTCGCCCGAAGAAGCAGCAAGGACGCGCCCATGCAATACCGCCAACTCGGCCGCAGCGGCCTGAAAGTGTCGCCGATCTGCTTGGGCACCATGATGTTCGGCGGGCCGACCGATGAAGCCACCTCAAAGCGGATCATCGCGAAGGCGCACGAGGCCGGGATCAATTTCATCGACACCGCCGACGCCTATTCGAAGGGCGCATCCGAAGAGGTCGTGGGACGCGCCATCGGCAACAACCGTCACGCCTGGGTGCTCGCGACGAAACTTGCAAACCCCATGGGGGGCGACCCTAACCGTGTCGGCCTGTCGCGACGCTGGGTATTGCAAGCGGCGGATGAGAGCCTGAAGCGGCTCGGCACCGACCACATCGACATCTATTATCTGCACAAGGAAGACCATTCGACGCCGCTGGAGGAGACGGTGCGCGCGATGGGCGATTTGATCCGCGCCGGCAAGGTGCGCTATTTCGGCGTCTCGAACTACCGCGCCTGGCGCGTCGCCGAAATCTGCAACATCTGCGACCGGCTCGGCATCGACCGGCCCGCGGTGAGCCAACCCTATTACAACGCCATGAATCGCATGCCCGAAGTCGAGCACTTCCCGGCCTGCTCCTATTACGGCCTCGGCATCGTGCCCTATAGCCCCCTGGCGCGCGGCGTGCTGACCGGCAAATACACGCCCGACGCGGCTCCCGACAAGGAGACGCGCGCGGGCCGCAATGACACCCGCATGATGCAGACCGAATGGCGGCCGGAATCGCTCCAGCTGGCGCAAGAGATCAAGGTTCACGCCGAAAAGAAGGGCATCACCGGCGGCCAGTTCGCGGTCGCCTGGGTGCTGAACTCCGCCTTTGTCTCCTCGACCGTTGCCGGCCCGCGCACCGAGGAGCAATGGGACGGCTACATCGGCGCGCTCGACTATCGGTTCACCGCCGAGGACGAGGCGCTGATCGACAGACTGGTCGTGCCGGGTCATCCTTCGACGCCAGGCTACAACGACCCGGCCTATCCGATCGAAGGACGTCGCGCGCGGACGGCCTGAGCCGGAGACAAGGATGGCCCTCGAAGATCGCTATGGCCTGCCGATCTCCACCTCTTCGCCCGAGGCGGCATCCGCTTATCGTGAGGGCGTCGACCTCATGCTCGCGGGCTGGACCGGCACGGCGGAAACGCTGGAGCGCGCGACTGCGGCCGATCCGGATTTTGCGCTGGCCCATGTCGCCCGCGCCCGCCTGCATGGCTTCTATCAGCAAGGCGACCTGGCACGTCAGAAGGCGGCCCTCGCGCGTGAGCTCGTGGCGACACGCGGCACGGAACGCGAGCATTCGCATGTCGAGACGCTGGCGCTCGCAATCGAGGGCCGGCTGCCGGAGGCGATCGCGGCAACGATGAAGCACGTCGAGGCGTGGCCGCGCGATGCATTGGTGCTGTCGCTGCCGCTCGGCGCCTTCGGCCTGTTCGCGTTCTCCGGCATGGCCGATCACGACCGCGCGCGGCAGGAGCTGTGCGAGCGCGTCGCGCATGACTATGGCGAGGATTGGTGGTTCCTCACCATGTACGGCTGGGCGATGACCGAGAACGGCAATGTCGGTCGCGGCCGCGGTGTCACCGAGCGCGGCTTCGAGCTGCGCCGGCAGAATGCCCATGCTGTGCACGCCGTGCTGCATGCGATGTTCGAGGACGGTTCGATCGAAGCGGCCGACCGGCTCGTCGACGACTGGATCCCCTGTTACGACCGCGCCGGGATCTTGCACGGCCACATCCGCTGGCATCAGGCGCTCGGCGCGCTGGAGCATGGCGATGCCGCGCGGGCGCTCGCGATCTATGCCGATGTGCTGCAGCCAGAGGCCACACAGGCGCCGCCGCTCAATCTCGTCACCGACGGTGCGTCACTGCTCTGGCGCCTGTCGGCTTACGGCCACGCCGTGCCGAGAGCGCTCTGGGTCGAAGCCGATGCCACCGCGCAAAGACTGTTTCCGAAATCGAGCCTGCCCTTCGCCGATATCCACATGGCACTGTTCGCAGCCGCAACGCAAAATCGCGAGGCGCTTGTCGCGCGGTTGACCGCGATCGAGCAGCGGCTCGCCGATGGCAAGCTGCCGGCCGGCCCCGTCGTGCCGGCGGTCTGCCGCGCGCTGGCAGCCTTTGCGGACGAGGATTACGCGGCATGCGTGCAAATGCTCGCGCCGGTCCTCGACGAGGTCGTGCGTCTCGGCGGCAGCCACGCCCAGCGCGAGTTGATCGAGGACACTTTTGTCGTTGCCCTCATGCGCAGCGGCGACCTGCCGCGCGCCCGCGCCCTGCTCGACGCCCGCCTGCACCGCCGCCCATCCTTGCGCGATACGCGCTGGCGGGCGGCTATGGGGTAGCCCCGCCACGAAAAAAACACTGGCCTGACGGCAAGTGCTGGCCGGGAATGGGTTGGGCGATATGGGCGAATTGCCGTTGGGGTGGCGCGGTGGTATTTCAGACGAGTCCGGCAGAACAAACGGGATCGCAACCAATTTACGGTTCGCTGGTTATCCGACGGGACTTTTCGGTCGTTCCCTGGCATGTGAGCCTTCCGATGCGCCTCTGCCGCCCCATCCTCGCTGCTGCCCTCGTCCCCACCTTGGTCCTCTTGGCAAGCCCTTGTTTTGCCGAGTCTTCCGCGCCGATTCCCGTCAACAATCCGCCCGGGCAACAGACCGCCTTTATCGACTTGCTGGCGCTGATGTCCGGCCACTGCAAGACGTTGAAGGTTGCCGGCCGCACCTTCCCCTGCAAGACGGTCGCCTACGCTCATGGTGACAAGGGCCGGGTCAATTTCACGGTCGCGGTCGACGATCCCGCTGATGACAATCACGTCGTGTCGTTCTCCGGCGAGAACGGCAAGCGCGCCGACGACAATTCCTACGAGCTGCCGATCGACCGCATGCTGCTCAACTCCAAGGACCGCCCCAAGGTCGACGGGCTGCCGGTGCCGGCCGAGCAGACCTCCACCGGCCTCTGCCGCCAGACCGGCAATTTCGCCGCCAAGAAGGTGAACGACGTCACCTGCTCCGCGACCGACAGCGAGGGCCGGAAGTACGAACTCCTGTTCGTCTCCGACGGCACGCCGGTGAGCGTGCGCCGCATCAGGCAGTCGGCGCCGTCGATCCAGGATCCGTTCAAATAGCTCCATCCGTTACGTGAACGCCTTTCCAGCGTCGCGAAGAAGGCGAGATTGACGGAATTCCTGGGCACCGGCAGCGGTCGGCCGCGCTGCGCGGCATGAACATGCTGGTGATGTAGGGCATGCGGCAGGGAATGCAGATCGCATCCTCGAAGACGCCAGGGTCGAATTCAGATGGCCGCGCACCAGCTGTGTGTCGAAGCCGAGATTGCTCACCGACGAATTCGCGCGCATCGTCACCACCGATGACGTGATTGCGTCATTCGCGGCAGAGTGATGGCAGAGTTGCGATCACGCCGGTGATGCGACAATAGATCTCACGAGACGCACGCAGCCGCGCGAACCGGACCAATGTAACTGCGTCGTTTCGACGCCCGCACTGGCCGGAACGTGCCGGATGACCATGTGTTGTCACACGACATTCAACCGGAGTGATGACATGAAGTATCTCTTTGTCGCGATGGCCGTCGGTGCTGCGGCGCTTGTCGGCGGATCCGCGGCGAACGCAGCCAATCATTCAAGTGCGAAAC
Source organism: Bradyrhizobium sp. Kon56 (assembly GCF_055807635.1). NCBI lineage: Bacteria > Pseudomonadati > Pseudomonadota > Alphaproteobacteria > Hyphomicrobiales > Nitrobacteraceae > Bradyrhizobium > Bradyrhizobium sp. Kon56. The sequence goes on from NZ_JBVVOU010000003.1 coordinate 421,196, forward strand.
AGAACGCGCCAGCCGCCCAGTCAACCGATATCAGCGCGCAGCACAGGCACCACCATCACGGCTATCGCCATCACTGGCGTCCTCACCACCATCATGGATTTCATCGTCCGCACTACCGGAGCTACGGCTATTATCCGCGGCACCACGGCTATTACGGCGGTGGACCATACGGGTATTACGGCGGCGGCGGTCCCAGCGTGACGTTCGGCTTCGGCGGTAGCCGCTGGTAAGACGAAAGGCAGCAAGACGAAAGGCAGCAAGACGAAAGGCAGCAAGACGAAAGGCTCGCGAAACGCGGGCCTTTCTTTGCTCGTCAGCCTATTCCCGCAAGATTATGCCCGCCGTCTGTTGACCGCTCGCCAGCGCCGCTTCGACTGTACCCATGTCGGCTCCGCGATAGAGCGCCTCGCCGGAGAACAGCACCGGACCGTCGGCGCGCGCAAGGATCGTTTGCGCCTCGCGCGTTCGCGGCGTCGCCCAGGAATAAGCGCCGCGGGCGTAGGGATCGTGCGCCCAGTTTGTCGCGACCGCGATGACGAGTTCGCGTGCGAGGTCCTCGCGCGACAGGCCAAAGACGATCGCAAGCGAATCGAGCCCGGTATCGATCAGCGCTTGCGGGTCGAGACGCGACAGCGCTGCCGTGCGCGGGCCGCCGAACCATCCGGTCAGCACGGGATGCCGGTTCGGATATTGCGTCCACCACACCGGGATGGCCTGGTCGGACAAAAGGAAGGCCATGTCCGCGAGCTCTTCATTGCGCTCACGCCACCATGGCCGCCTGAAGCGCAGCAGGATTTTTATCACGTTACCGAAGCCGATATCGTCGGCCGCCGCCGCCTTCGCGCGCGCGCGGCTCGGCAGCCCGATCTCGCGCAACAACGGCAACGGAACGGTGATGATCACGCGATCGCAGCCCTGCACGTCGCCGCCGACACAGCGAACGGCGATCGCGCCGCCCTCCTCCTCGATCGCCGACACCACGCAGCCGAAGCGAAACGTCACGCCAAGCTTGCGGCACTCGGCTGCCAGGAAGTCGATCATCCCACCATAGCCGCCCTTGATGCGCGCCTGCGGAGAGTGCCCGCCAGCCATCCATTCCTCGCGCAGCGCCAGCGTGGAGGCGGACTCGGGATCGGCCGCATCATAGCCCTCAACCATTCGCTCGATCGAATGGCGCAGCCGCGCATGCTCATCCCCGGCAAAATGCCGGCGCAGGAAATCGGCGACGGTGAGGTCGTCGTTCAATTCCCGAACCACGGCGTGCAGCTCAGCCTGATGCGGATCGTGGCGATCCTCGCGCACGATGTCAGCGCCGTCAAAGCCCCATCGCTCGCCCTCGATCTCCTGAAGGGACAGCCCGGCTTCACGCAGCAACGCGCGCGTGACCGGCGCCTCGCCGTGGACGAATTCGGCGCCGCCGTCGGCGGGGTAGCCGAACTCCGAAGCAGGCAGCGGATGGATGCGGCCGCCGCAGCGCTCGCGCGCCTCCAGGATTGTCACGGTCCTGCCCGCGCGCGCCAGCTCGCGCGCCGCCATCAGACCGGCCGCGCCGGCACCGACAATGACGATATGCTCGGATGTTGCCGACATCTCGGTGCTGTTACTTGCCCACGGCCTGCGGATCGTTCTGGATCAGATAGCGCAGCAGCAGGACGCCGCCACCGACATCCCGCGTGCTCTCCAGCGTCATCGCGCTCAGTGGTGCGCGCCGGTCGCCGTCGGAGTCCGTGGAATCGAACACGAATGGCGCGCCCTTGGCGCCGTCGATCGCGGGACTGAGGATCAGGTTGAACTCGTCGATCAGGCCGGCACGCAGGAACGCGCCGTTGGCGACGCCGCCGCCCTCCACCAGCAGGCGCTTCACGCCGAGCTCGCGGTTGAGGATGTCCAGCGTCAGCGCGAGGTCGATCTCGGACTTGCCGGCAAAGATATAGGACACGCCCTCGCCGCGGAGCCCCGCGAGATGCGAATCTGCGACGCTCTCGGTCAACACGACGACGATCGGATCGCCGCCGATATCGGAGCGGCCCCAGCCGATCTTGCCCTGCGCATCGAGCACGACGCCATAGGTTTTCGCGTCGCGTCGCGCGAACCAGTTTTCGCGCGGAAATTTCGCGTCCGCCGTCGTGGGATAGGGCTCGCCCTTGGCGAACTCCGAGCCGGTGATGCGGCCGATCACCCAGGCGTCGCCGCCGAGCTCGTCGTGGATCTTCTCGAACCAGTCCGTTCCTGCCCCCTTCGGGCGCCAGCGGCTCGGATGGGTGCGGCCGTCCAGACTCGAATGCATCAGGCAGATGACGTAAGGCTTCATGCGTATCTCCGGGCCGCGCTCAGGCAGCCGGCTCATTGCCCTTCTCATTCCCAGTGGCGCGATCGTTCACGATCAAAGCGAGGGGATTGAGCTTTGGCGGCGCGATGAGTTTCAGCGTGTTGGTGTCGCGATGGTTGAACGGCGCGCCGCGCACGAACAACTCGGTCTGGATCAGATAGGTCCAACTGCCGTCGTCGTTGAAGGTGATGTCGCAGCGGTAAGCATCGGTGCGGAACGCTTGTTCCAGAAAATCAGTCGAGCAGATCCCGTAAGCGGTGTCGCCGCGCTTGGCGGTCACGGAGATCTCCTTGTCGCCCGGCCCGGCCTTGCCCGACGCCAGCAGCACCTGCCCGCGCGGGATCGCCAGCGTCTGCATGATCAACCCGGTCGCGGGCTCCCACAACCAGTAGCCGACCTGGTCGTGGAAGGTGATGTCTTCCTCGGGCGTGTTGATGTGGATGTGATAGCGCAGCCCATAGAGCAGCTGCGGCCCGTTGGCCTGCGGATCGATCGGGTCCATCCGGATGCGCTCGATGAAGGTCCGCCGCTCCGGCCCCTGGGCCTTCGGATTGATGTCGATACCCTTGTCGGCCTGCCAGACACCGGCGAGACGGCGGAGCGGGCCGAGATTGGCAAGCCCGTCGGGCGAGACGTCCTCGGGCTCGGTGAAGATATCGGCGGGAAGGGGGAGCATGGGTGTCCTCGTGTCGTTGCGAGGCAGCAATAGCATGAGAGCGCGGGCGTGGCTCGTTCTCCAGCCTCACAATCGCGAATGGACATAGGCGTCACGCGCAGACGATCCATCACGCGAAGCGGAGCCGAACCTCCTCAGTTCGGCTCCGTCGCCAGTGCGCTTAGTGGCGGTGGTCGCGGACCTTAGGTTGATTGCGGTGGTCCCGGACGATGGGTTGATTGCGATGGTCGCGCACGATGGGCTGGTCGCGATGGTCGCAGACGATGCGTCGTCGCGCTCGAGGGTGTCACCACGTCGCCAATGCGATCGCTGGATGGAGTTGTGCATGGAGTTCTGCCTTTCGCTTGGTGGATCGCTGCGAGCTACCTGACAACAAGGTAGATTTTGCAATCGACGTCGAATCTGCCGCAGTTTTAATCAGGCACCCGAGCGTCGGGCTTATGCAGCCAAGGCGTTGACGTTCCGGAATTCGTGAAAATCATGGCAGCTGCCCAAGAGAGCGTCATAAGCATTTGTGTTCGGTGTTCCCGTTTGCGCCACGGAATCACGATGATAAGATCACCTCAGGATTGTGAAATACACCATAGGCGATGAAGCCACTCCTAAACTAGCGTTCACGTGACGTCCTTATTTTCAAGTGAGTGGTTTGGAATGCAGCAGGCTTGGGTCGAGAAGTTCTCGGACCTCATCGGCAGTGTCTATGATTGTGTGATCGCGCCGGAAGGCTGGACCGAAGTTCTGGATCAGATCTGCGCCGAGTTCGGCTTTGCCGCCGGCGCGCTCTCGGTCGCCAGCCTCACCAACATGAAGGCCGTCGTCAAACGTTCTCCGGGTCCGACCTGGCCCAGATGGCCCAGAACGGGGTCGGCTACGGCCCCGACATCATCGAGCTCTGGGGCGGCGCCGAACGCATTCGGCAATACCCGCTCGGCGAGCCGATCGTTCAATCCCAAGCCGTCCGGCCGGACGTTATTTCCAGCAACCGCTACTATCGCGAATGGGCCCTGCCTAAGGGCTTGTTCGACGCCGTTGCCGTCGGCCTCGTTCGCGACAGGACGATGGTTGGAAATGCGATATTCAGCCAGCATGAGTCGGCGGGCCGGATCGACGATGCGCAGGTCGACGGATTGCGCCTTCTGGCGCCTCACATCCGCCGCGCCGTGACGATCAGCAATCTGTTCGACATGAAGGCGGTGGAAGCCAACACATTCGCGGCGACGGTGGAGGCCCTGACGGTGGGCGTCGTCCTGGCCGACGAGGATTCGAAGATCGTTCACACCAACGCCGCAGCCGCGGCCATGCTCGCGGCCGGCGATCCGATCGTGACAAGGCATGGCCGGATCGCGGTTCAATCCGTGGCGACCACAGCCACATTGCAATCAGCCGTCGCGCAGGCGGCAAAGGACGAGGCGACGCTCGGGGAAAAAGGCATCGGCATCCCGATCCCTCGCCAAAGCGGTGAGCCTCTCGTCATCCACGTTCTGCCGCTGCGACGCAGCCACACACGATCCGGCCTGATCCAGAGCGCCGCTGCCGCCGTGTTCGTGACGTCAGCCTCCGGGCCGCCGCGATTGCCTCACGATGCGCTCAACCAGCTCTATGACCTGACGCCGGCCGAGATTCGCATCTTCGAGCTCATTTGCGAGGGACACACGCGAGACGCGATCTCGGCCTTGCTCGGCGTTTCCGTCAGCACCGTGAAGAGCCACCTCATTCACGTCTTCGAAAAGACGGGCTGCCGGCGCCAGGTCGATCTGGTCAGGCTCGCGAAATCGCTGACGTTCCCGGTGTAACAGAAGACCCCGCTCAAGCCGCTTCCGACGTTGATCGCGCACGCTGCTCGAGCACGCCGATCGTCGAGACCAAATTGTCGCGTCGCGCGCGAAGATTCAGCGCAAGAAGCGGATAGGTCGGCTGAAGCACGTCAAACACCCCTGCTCTCGCCTCTTCCTCGAGAATGTCGGTGTTGATGAGTCTAAGGCGCCACCACAAATCGGCGACCAACGCATCGAGCCGGAGTTCGCCGGCAGCACCAGAACGGGACATTTCTTGCATCACTTGCCTCAACCTGAAACGGCCTCTCTTCCAAGGCCAGACTTTGGTCCTGGCCGAGCAAGCAGAGTGCCAGCAATGGGCGGGCGCGATCTGGTTCCGGAACGGATTGCTGCGCGAGCCGGCTGGTCAAGGCTTGGCGCTCAAGGCTTGGCGCTCAAGGCTTGGCGCTGGGGAAGATGTTGCCCGTGGAGAGCGAAAATGGTGCCCAGGGGCGGAATCGAACCACCGACACTGCGATTTTCAGTCGCATGCTCTACCAACTGAGCTACCTGGGCGTGCTCCAAAGAGGGGCCAAAGCCCATCGAGCGGGCGGTTTATAGTGGGCTGAAGGCTGCCTGTCCACCCACGCTTCGCCGATGGCTTCGCGGGGCGTGGCCAGGCTGTGCACAAGGCAGGACGTGGCTCGGAGGCAACGCCGCGTAGCGGTGCATCGACAATTTAAATACTGGATAGAACAGGGTTATTCCTCTCCGTCTGCCTCGTCATCCCGGCCGGGAATGACATAGGAGCCTTTCAGCCAGCGGTTCAGATCGACGTCGCGGCAGCGCCAGGAGCAGAACGGGCGGGTGGCCTCGGACTGCGGCTTGCCGCAGATCGGACAGGTTTTGAGGGGCCTTGCGGGCTTTTTCACCTGGTCGTCCATAGGGTGCTCAGCTTACACGAGGTGAGAGAGTTCAAGAGCCCGTCGCCAAAGGGGTTCCTCCGGCGGAAGCGCAGGCGTCCCGGCCAGATTTCCGCGGGGCAATTCTACTGTGCATGGGGTTGTTTTCGCGATTTTTGCAGGAGCGGCTTTTCGGCTCAGACGGCGGTGGCGTTGAGCCAGCCGAAGCGGATCGGGAAACCTTCGCCGCCGAGCAGCGTGGTGGTCTCGTAGAGCGGCAGGCCGACCACGTTGGTGTAGGACCCCACCATCTTGACCACGAAGGAGCCGGCGATGCCCTGCACCGCGTAGCCGCCGGCTTTGCCGCGCCATTCGCCGGAGCCGATATAGGCCTGGATGTCGTCCTCCGAGAGGCGCTTGAAGCGGACGCGGGTCTCGACCAGGCGCTGGCGGAAGGCCTCGCGCGGCGTCACCAGGGTGATCGCGGTGTAGACGCGGTGGTTGCGACCCGACAGCAGCCGCAGGCACTGCGCGGCCTCGTCGACGAGGTTGGCTTTGGGCAAGATGCGGCGGCCGACCGCCACCACCGTGTCGGCGGAGAGGATGAAGGCGCCGCGCAGCTCGTCGTCAAGCTGCACCGATTTGAGCGCCGCATCCGCCTTGGCCCGCGCGAGCCGGTTGGCGCAGGCGCGCGGCAGCTCGCCCCGCTTCGGCGTCTCGTCGACGTCGGCGGGCCGGAGCGCGTCCGGCTCGATGCCGGCCTGGTTGAGCAGCGACAGGCGCCGCGGCGAACCGGAGGCGAGAACGAATTTGGGGCGGCCGAGCATCAGGTGATTTGGGGAATGAAGCAGGGGGTGAATTGCGCGCGGAACCTATCGGACGGGGGCTGATTTCACAACCCGGGAACCCGGACTTTACTGATTCGACGGGTACAGGATGCGTGTGCCTGCAGTCTGTGACGCGGGTGTTACGGGCGCCGAATGCTACCCGTTCGCCGCGCCCACCTTCGAAAACCGCCGGCGGATGCGCAGCAGGAGCTGGTCGCAGACGTCGCGATAGGCAGCCAACTTCTGGTCGCGGCTGCCTTCCATGGTGGTGGGATCATGCGTCGGCCAATACTCGACGTCGGCGGCAAGCGTGCGGGTCAGCTCCAGCGCCTTGTGATGCGCCTCCGGCGACAGCGTGATGATCAGGTCGAAATTCAACCCCTCCCAATCCTCCAGTTCCTCGAAGGTCTGAGGCTTGTGGGCGGAGATGTCCTGGCCGAGCTCGGCCATCACGGACACCGCGAACGGATCGAGTTCGCCGCGCCTGGCGCCGGCCGATTTCACGTAGAGCCCTTGCGGAAACATGTGCCGCAGCAGGCTCTCGGCCATCGGCGAGCGCACGCTGTTCATGGCGCAAGCGAACAGCACCGATTGCGGATCGCGTGCGCGTGGCGGACCCGCCATCGCGCTTAACCCTTCCAGTGCAGAACGGTAATGAGCGTGAACAGCCGGCGCGAGGTCTCGAAATCGACCCGCACCTTGCCCTTCAGCCGCTCCTGCAGCGTGCGCGAGCCCTCGTCATGGATGCCGCGGCGGCCCATGTCGATGGCCTCGATCTTGTCCGGCGTCGCTGTGCGGATCGCCTGATAGTAGCTGTCGCAGATCATGAAATAGTCCTTCACGATCCGCCGGAACGGCGTCAGCGACAACAGATGCGCGACCACGGGCGTGCCGTCCTCGCGACGGATGTCGAACATCAGCCGGCTGCCGGTGATCCCGATATGCAGCGTGAACGGCCCCTTCCCGTCGGCGCCCTCCGGCGCGAACAGGTTCTGCTCGATCAAATCGTAGATCGCGATCGCGCGCTCATGCTCGATGTCAGGCCCGGAACGGCCGATCGAGTCCTCGTCGAGCGTGACGCCGACGATGCGATTGGTCGAGTCGTCCTGTTCGGGCGGCTGGGTCATGACAAATTGAGGCGCAATCCAATCGAGCGCGAATGGGCATCTAGCCCCTCCGCCTTGCCGAGAATCATCGCGGCTGGTCCCAGCGCACGCAGCTGATCCGGGCCGCATTTCAGGATCGAGGTGCGCTTGAGGAAATCGTGCACCGAGAGCCCCGACGAGAATCGTGCCGAGCGCGCCGTCGGCAGCACATGGTTGGAGCCGCCGACATAGTCCCCGATCGCCTCCGGCGTATGCGGCCCGAGGAACACGGCGCCGGCGTTGCGGATTTTTGCGGCGAGCGCGTCGGGATCTTGCGTCATGATCTCGAGATGTTCGGCGGCAATCGCATCCGCGAGCGGAATGGCGTCGTTGAGGTTATTCACCATGATGATGGCGCCGAAATTGGCCCACGAGGCGCTGGCGATCACGGCGCGCGGCAGCGTCTTCAACTGCGCCTCGACGGCTTTTTCGACATCGTCGGCAAGGCGCGCGGAATCGGTAATCAGGATCGACTGCGCGCTGGCATCGTGCTCAGCCTGGGCCAGCAGGTCGGCGGCAATCCAGTCGGCATTGCCGGTGTCATCGGCGATGACGAGCACCTCGGAGGGGCCGGCGATCATGTCGATGCCGACCTTGCCGAAGACCAGCCGCTTTGCCGCGGCGACATATGCATTGCCGGGGCCGACGATCTTGGCGACGGGCGCGATCGTCGCGGTGCCATGGGCGAGCGCGGCCACCGCCTGCGCACCGCCGACGCGATAGATCTCGGTGACGCCGCCAAGCTTTGCCGCCGCCAGCACCAGCGGATTGAGCTTGCCGTCGGGCGAGGGCACCACCATGACGAGACGCGTCACGCCGGCGACCTTTGCCGGCACCGCATTCATCAACACCGAGGACGGATAGGCCGCGGTGCCGCCGGGCACGTAGAGGCCGGCGGATTCGATCGCGGTGTAGCGCCAGCCGAGCTCGACGCCGAGCTGATCGGTGAAGCGCTCGTCCTTCGGCAGTTGGCGGCGGTGATAGGTCTCGATGCGATCGCGCGCGAGCTTGAGCGCATCCAGCGTCGCTGCATCACAGGCTTTCACCGCGGCCTCGATCTCGGCGGCGGTGACGCGCAGGTCGGATGCATCGAGCGTCAACCGGTCGAACTTTGCCGTGGCCTCGAGCAAGGCGGCATCGCCCCGCTTCGCCACGTCGTCGACGATGGCACGCGCGGCCGCCTCGACATCGGCCGAGGCCTCGCGCTTGGCGGCGAGGAAGGCCCCGAATCGCTGGTCAAAATCGGCGCTGCTGCGGTCGAGACGAACGGGCATCTTGGCTTCTAACTGGTTTTTGGGGGCGCGGTTTGGCTCACCAGGCCCCTGCTCAATGGCGCGGCGGGGAAGCTGCGTCAACCCTTGAGCCGGGCCGCTCCCCTCCGGCGTCGTCCTGGCGAAACCGGAAGGCGTGGCGTTGGCATGCCACCTCACCCTTTCCCTTCAGCCTCCAGCCCTGTCCCCAGCTGATCCGCCCCCAGATCCGTCAGCTCGCATTCCAGGCATTCGACATCGAGGCGGATGGCGCCGCCTTGGGCAAACAGCAGCAGCGCGCTCCCGCCGGGGGCGTCCTGGCCGTGGAATTCGATGCCGACAAGGTCCAAGACAGTGTCCGGCGCGTCGAGGTCGATGTCGCGCGACTTGCAGGCGAGCACGCGGTCGAACCGGAGAGCCGCCACCAGCCTGCGCGGCTCGGCTTCGCCGTCCAGCGTCTGCTCCCAGTCCAACCGGCTCATGCCGACGACCAGCCGCTTTTCGCTTTGCCGCCAGATAATGTCCGAGGGCTGCACGCGGGCGTCCTGGACGTGGGCCGAGATCACGGAGAGGTCGTCGGCGTCGAGCGCGATCAGTTTGAGCTGGGGAGACATCGACGGCGCTTTCTCCTTCGGGCGGATAGGGCTCAACGCGCGCGGGCGGCGAAATTTCCCTAGAACTAATGCCCTACGGGACTAGAGGCTATTGATATCCTCCATCTCCAGCACCTTTCGCGGATACCCCTCCCGCGCAACCCGGATCATGGCGCGGCCGATCTGCTCGGTCGAGGTAACGAGCCGCGGCGAGAGCCGGCGCAGCACCGACCACAGCGGCCAACTTGCTGCATACACGGCCTGCACCCACGCAGTCTTGGAGCGGGCACCGTGGAGCGGTTGGATCGCACCGGGCCGGAACATGTAGGCCGCCTTGAATGGCAGCTTGAGCAGGTCGTTCTCGGTCTTGCCCTTGATCCGCGCCCACATCCGCGAACCCTGCTCGGTGGAATCAGTGCCGGCGCCCGTGACATAGACGAATGTCATGTGCGGATTGAGCCGTGCCAGCGCGGTCGCCGCTGCGAGCGTGATGTCATAGGTCAGATGGCGGTAGCGCTCCCCGCTCATGCCGATCGAGGAGACGCCGAGGCAGAAGAAGCAGGCATCGAAGCCGGTGAGCTGCGCTTCGATCGCCGAGTAGTCCGTGAACTCGCCGTGTGTGATCTCGGTGAGCTTGGCGTGGCGCACGCCGGTCGGGCTGCGGCCGACCACGAGCACGCGATCGATGCGGGCATCGATCAGGCATTCGCGCAAAACGCCCTGCCCGACCATGCCGGTCGCGCCGAAGATGATGATCTGCATCGGGACCTCCCCGCAGCGCGCCTTCCGCGGCAGACTGGCTAATGAAACGCTGCAACCACCGGCTCACACGCGACTGGAACGTGTTCGCACCCGGCCCGTCCGAAATCAGATCGGTCCGCGCGTGGACTGAGGCCGCTCACTCCTTGAAGAACGCAAGCAGGTCCGCGTTGATGGTCTCGGCGTGCGTTGTCGGCATGCCGTGCGGGAAACCCTTGTAGGTCTTCAGCGTGCCGTTCTTCAAGAGCTTGGCCGACAGCGGCGCGGAGTCGGCGTAAGGCACGATCTGGTCGTCGTCGCCGTGCATCACCAGCACAGGCACATTGATCTTCTTCAGATCCTCGGTGAAGTCGGTTTGCGAAAACGCGACGATGCCGTCGTAATGGGCTTTCGCGCCGCCCATCATGCCCTGGCGCCACCAGTTCTGGATCACCGCTTCCGAGGGCTTTGCGCCGGGACGGTTGTAGCCATAGAAGGGGCCGGCCGCGATGTCGCGGTAGAAGCTGGCGCGGCCGGCAGCGAGCTGCACCTGGAAATCGTCGAACACGCTCTTGGGCAGGCCGCCGGGATTAGCCTCCGTCTTCAGCATCAGCGGCGGCACTGCGGAGAGGATCGCGGCCTTCGCCACCCGGCTCTCGCCATGGCGCGCGATGTAATGCACGACTTCGCCGCCGCCGGTGGAGTGGCCGACATGGATCGCGTTCTTGAGATCGAGATGGGCCGTCACGGCTGCGAGATCATCGGCATAATGATCCATGTCGTGGCCGTCGGCGACCTGCGACGAACGGCCATGGCCGCGACGGTCATGCGCGATGACGCGATAGCCGCGCGTGACGAAGAACATCATCTGCGCGTCCCAGTCGTCAGCCGACAGCGGCCAGCCGTGACTGAACACGATCGGCTGGCCACTTCCCCAGTCCTTGTAGAAGATCTCGACGCCGTCCTTGGTGGTGATGGTGGGCATTGTCAGGCTCCTTGTATGTTCAGGCGAACGCCATCGGTTTGAAGCGGCGCCAGGCGCCGACGGTGAGCACCACGAAGAACACCAGCACGAGGCCCTGCACCACGGCGAACACCGGACCTCCGGGCGGCGCGGGCGCCACGGCGGGAGCGAGCGCGGCGAGTGCCGGCACCTTCAGGAACGACTGGATCACCAACACGAAGACGTTGAAATAGAGCGAGATCATCGCGGTCACGATGTAGACCGGGCGCCACACCCCAGCGAGCTTCATGCCGTAGAGCGCGACGCAGGCGATCGCGAGCAGCACCAGCGAGATGATGCCGATGATATGCGACGGCAGCAGCTCCTTGAACGGAAACAGGAAGCCGGTGGCACTGGTGAGGATCGTGAACGCTAAGAAAATCGCGGTGAGGCCCGGCATCGACTTCGAGCCGAGCAGGCCGAACATCACGACGAGGCCGGCGGCGATGCCGATCAGGCTGATGATGACATGAACCAGCGTGAAGGCGGGCAAGCTCAACCCAAGAACCATGACATCTCTCCTATTCTCTGCATCGAGTTCGGGAGATTGATATTACGGCCCTCATCAGATTGCCACACGCGCTGGCGTCACACATGCGTGCGCAGCCATGCGTCATCGTGCGAATCGAAAACGCATGGCTGAATTATTTGCACCGCTGTCACAAACGACGGCAGTTGTAGCCCGGATGGAGCGAAGCGAAATCCGGGGCTACGAGTCGACGAAGTCGAATCGCGGTTCACACTTCCTTGGTGTCGAAGATCAACAGGTCGGCGCCGCCACTGGCGAATTTCGGCACGTCGGCGCCGGTCGCCTTGCCTTCCGGGCTAGCGAATGCCGCCTGGATGTCGGCCGTGCTGTCGAAGGTGAGAATGGCGACGAGATGGATTCCGGAAGGTCCAGCGGGGGAGCCGACCGGCCCCTTGCTGATGGCGTACTTCTTCAAGCCTGGAAGTTTCTTGGCGAGCGGAATGTGGGTCTCGGCATAGTATTTGTCGAAGGCCGCAGCATCCGTGGGCGTTTTATACAGCACGACGATTTCAGCCATTTAGTCCTCCCGTTAAGCGCTTCTTTGTCGATCCTCATGGTGAGGAGGCGCGCGAGCGCCCCTGCGGACGATGCTTGCGCATCGCCGCGCGAACCATGCAGGCCCGGCTTTGGCAGCTGGGCCTTCATCCTTCGAGACGCGCGCAATGCGCGCTCCTCAGGATGAGGAGATAGTCACGCATCACACCGCAAGATGGCAAGCCTCATTCGACTTGCCATTTACTTGCCTTGTCCTTGACTAAACCGCCGGTTTTGCGGCGTCGCCGAGGAAGCCGTGCAGGGAGGCCACGACCTGGGCGCCTTCGCCGATGGCGCCGCCGACGCGCTTGACCGAGCCGGAGCGGACGTCGCCGACGGCGTACACGCCGGGCACCGACGTCTCCAGCGGCGCGACCAGCCGGCCCTGGTTCTGCTCGGACTGCGCGCCTGTGACGACGAAGCCGCCGCGATCGAGCGTGATGCCGCAGCCGTCGAGCCAGTTGGTGGCGGGATCGGCGCCGACGAACAGGAAGAGATTGCGGATGTCGGCGAAATCCTCGTCGGCCGAGAGCCGGCTCTTCCAGCGGATGCGCCGCAGCAGCGAGGCCTCGTCGCCTTCGAGCGCCGTGATCTCGGTGTTGAACATCAGTTCGATGTTCGGCGTGGCTTCGATGCGCTCGATGAGATAGCGCGACATGCTGGCGCCGAGACCGCCGCCGCGGATGATCATCAGCACTTTTTTGGCGTGCCCCGACAGGAACACAGCGGCCTGCCCCGCCGAGTTTCCGGCGCCGACCAGCGCCACTTCCTCGCCGGCGCAGAGCTTCGCCTCGACCGGCGAGGCCCAATACCAGACGCCACGGCCTTCGAACTTGTCGAGGTTCTCGATCTCGGGCCGGCGATAGCGTGCGCCGCTTGCGACCACCACCGCGCGCGAATGCAGGGGATCGCAGCCGTCAAGCGCCACCGAGAACGCGCCGTCCTTGCGCGTGCAGTCGAGCGACTTCACCGTCACCGGGATCATGATTTCCGCGCCGAACTTTTGTGCCTGGTTGAAGGCGCGCGCGGTCAGGGCCTGGCCGGAAATGCCGGTCGGAAAGCCCAGATAGTTTTCGATGCGCGCGCTGGCGCCGGCCTGGCCGCCGAAGGCGCGGGTGTCGAGCACGGCGACGGAGAGGCCTTCGGACGCGGCATACACGGCCGTGGCGAGCCCGGCTGGCCCCGAGCCGACGATCGCGACGTCGTAGATACGGTCGTTGCGCGGACCGCCGATCATGCCGATCGCGCGCGCAAGCTCGGTTTCGCCGGGATTGCGCAGCACCGCACCATCGGGTGTGACGACCAGCGGCCAGTCGTCCGGCTTGGGCGAATAACGCGCGATGACGTCGGCGGCGTCGCGATCGCGCGCGGGATCGAGCAGATGATGCGGCTGGCCGTTGCGGGTGAGGAAGCCCTGCAACCGCACCACGCCTGCCGAATGCGACGGACCGATCAGCACCACGCCGCCGACGCCGCCCTGGAGCAGATTGACCCGGCGCAGGATCAGCGCGCGCATGATGCGCTCGCCGAGTTCGGCCTCGGCGACCAGCAGCGCGCGCAGCCGCTCCGGCGGCAACAGCAGCGTCTCGACATCGCCTTCGGCGCGGCCGTCGACCAGCGCCGGCCGTCCGGAGAGCTGGCTCAGCTCGGCCAAAAATTGCCCCGGCCCCTGATCGATCAACGGCGTGACATGGCCGAGGCCGTCGCGCTGGGTGATGGCGACGTGGCCCTTGAGCACGACGAACATGCCGGGTCCCGGCTTACCGGTCTCGAACAGGAATTCCCCATCGGCATAGTTGCGGACCTCGCCGAAATGCCTGACACGCTCGATCTCGGCTGGTGTCAGCGCCGGAAAGGTCTGTTCAGGGCGGGTGAACCGCGACATCTGCGCGTCACTCTCGGGTCGTTGCGATTCGTCCTGCCCCGTTGCCACGTCCATGCACTCCAAAAATTCTAGTCGCCGGTCTTGCCGGCTATCTCGCCGGCGGCCCCCTCATCTAGGGAACCATCTTCATTCTGCGAGGGGTCGGTGCTTGCGGCGCGTTCGCGCGCCTGCATCTTCCGCCGCTTCAGGTTTTCGCGCAGCGCCGATTTGAGCCGGTCGTCGCGGGACGCCCTCGCCTGTCTGGCGTCCTGCTTCGTGCTCTTGTCGTTCTCGTCTGCCATCACCGGTCCATTACAGCGATCGGCGATAACATGCCCGAGGAATAAGGCGGCTCAAGAGGCCTGCGCGATCCGATCGTGCGAAAATCGAAATGGATCGAATCCGGCGTATCGGGCAACTGGCCAGTTGGGTGGGGATATCGGAACCTATTCCGCGGAAAGTCGGCCGTTTCGCGCCAGAACAGGCATTTTGGCCCCGATATCGACCCGATTTTATCGCTTTGGCAGAGCTAGCAAGCTTGCACAGGAGGGGGCCTTGTGGCAGATATCGGCCCGCTTGGTAGGCCCTCGTGGCGGCCGATTCTTATCCCAGCACATGCTGCCGTAGCTCAGTGGTAGAGCACTCCATTGGTAATGGAGAGGTCGACAGTTCAATCCTGTCTGGCAGCACCATTCCCTCGCTCAAATCACACATGAAACAGCCTTCTCGCGGCATGAGATGCCCGAGTTTTGCTTCTACCTTGACCCTCCTCTGTGAAGAGGGCGCAGGGAAGACCGGGTGCCGGCTGGCACCCGCGGTCCGCTGCGCGAAAATGTAGCGCAAAAAGACCGCACAGCAGCATACAGGTGACGCCGAACACTCGGCCTTCCCTGCGCAGTGGGTTGACGGCTTATGCCGCGCTCTCCCCGGCGACGAGTTCCTTTTTGTCACCGTCGCCTTGCGAATTGACGATGCATTGAGACCCGGTTGAGCCTCGATCCATCTCCGCAAGGCTTGACCGTAGCAACGACGGCCAGGACCACACGATTTTGCCGTACGCAGCGATCCGGCTTCGCCAAGAGGCTTCGCCGGACACAGGCGCCGTTCGTCCGCACGCAACAGGACCTCACGAGGTTCATCTCGCCCTGGTTCCGCCTTCGCGTGCCCGACACTGCCGCGTCCACCGCCCCCCGATCCACGTACGTTACGACGGACGATCGCCCCTCTCCCTGGACCGGGATGGCGGATTGATACTGCGATTCCGAATTTCGGTAAAGTGGAATATTTTTGTGGAGGAGGGTTGACGAGATTTTGCAGGAGAGAGGTGTTTTGCCCGACGGGTCAGATTTGCCTGCCTAGCGCGCGCCTAAGCACGTATATCGCCCCACCTATGGAAGGGGATACAAGCCGACGTCGAGCAGACTTCCGCTATGGGGCCAAAAGGGGAAGTGGACCTGCATGTAATGCAGTCTTCGGCGCAATCGATCCTTCTTCTGATAAGACGCCAGTTGCCGCGGTCATTCATCCTTACGTCCGCCGCGAGCAATCGTCGCCGCCTCCTGCAACGTAACGCCATGAACCAGCGGGTCTGCGTGGCGATGGACTAACTGCCATTCAGAACCGTCCTTGCGATAGATTTCCGTAACTCGGAGCGACCAGTCTTGTTTTGGTAAGCTCCCGACTTCGGCATATTGCCGCTCGACCATGACGAGAACGACCAGCTTGTCCGATGCATAGGTTTGCACGACCTCCAAGGTCGTCTCACCGTTCTTGAAAAACTGAGATAGCTTCGCCAAACGTTCAGGACTTGCGTCGAACCCGTGGCTAGTTGGGCCGCCGAATGGTTGCATTAACGTGAAGTCACTGGCGATGCGAACAAGGGCCAGCCAACGATCCATGTCCCCGCGCATGAAGGCCGCGTTTTTCGCAGCGGCGCGCTCGATAAGGTGAGCGACGTCGTCACTGGCAGCCACACTAGCGCAAAATCGAGGGGTCAACGATGCCGCAGCGACTGTCGTGATCGCGGACCGCCGTGACAGCGTTCCTGGCCAGTTTGCATGGTGTTTGGTCATTTCAGCTCCTGTGGCTAACGTTGCGCAATCCATGGAGCTTTCAGGGACATGAATCCAGTGATATAACCTCAGCAATATGCTGAACCACATTTCCTTGTCAAAAGTCGATCTTAACTTGCTGCTGGTCTTCCACACTGTGCTGGAGGAGAGCCACGTGGCGCGAGCGGCTAGCCGCTTGAACATCACCCCTTCTGCCGTAAGTCATTCACTTGGGCGGCTACGGCATCTATTTAATGACCCCCTGTTCTTACGGACGCCGAAGGGTGTTGTGCCGACGGAGCGTGCGCTGGAACTCGGCGAGCCAGTAGGAGATATCCTTTCTCGCGTAGGGCGCGTATTTGCTTCAGCTACGCCCTTCGACGCGACTACAAGTAGCCGCCGTTTTTCCATTGGCGCTCCTGATGCGATCATGGACACGGTGATGGGACCATTTGCGGGGCGGCTCAGGAGAAAGGCACCCCGTGCCGACCTGAGCTTGATCCATCTGATGCCAGGGCGGCATGCAAGCGCTGTGGAGCACCCTTGGCGGTCAAGCCTGGAGAAGCTGGAGAAGCGCGAAATCGACTTGGCCATCCTGCCCCTGGGCACAGTGCCAACCCGCTTCCAGGCAAGAAAGCTTTACGATGAGTGTTTCGTGGTCGCGATGCGCAAGGGAAACGGATTCGCCCGCGCACCAACGATTGCTGCATTCTGCAGAGCACAGCATCTTCTTGTGTCGCTCGACGGCGATCCGCGAGGTTTTGTCGACCAACTCCTGGAGAAGCGCGGCCTCCAGCGCCGCATTGTCCTGACCGTGCCCACCTTTATGATGGCACTCACGCAAATTTCAAACTCGGACTTGATAGCAACATTGCCGCGCCGTCTCGTCGAGAGATACGCGGCTCGTTTCGCGCTGCAATTGGTTGAGCTTCCTTTGAAGCGGAAGTCCGATGCAATCATGGCCATTACGACCAAGGCAGCAATGATGGATGCGGGCATTGCGTGGTTGACGGAAGAAATCGCCGCTGAGGTTGGCTCCCTCAGCTGAGGATGTCTCTTATATTCCTTAAAGCACATTTTAGGCCTGTGGGGCCTTAGCGAACCTCAACTTCCCCGCGACCGCCGCTTCGGGGTCACTTGCGGGCATCGCCCGAGCGAGAGCTCCAGTCAGTTTTGGCCAGGAATTGCATAGCATTGCTCGGTGACGAAGCATGATGGGTTTCGCAAGTGCTCTACCCATCCTACGCGAGCTGACTGGATCTACCGCCGACCACGGCGCCACGAGGCCCCGATCAGCCAGAACACGAACCGGACAAACAGGATCGCGGCCGTGATCTGGATCCAAAGGAAACCACCGAGTTCGCGCAAGACAATTTCGGCCTGAGCGCCCCAATAACCAGGAAGCGCATCGCCGACAGCTTCAATAGCGTGCGTGCCTGTTCACAGGGCCCATCGGACCCACTCAGGCTTGTAAAAGAGCGTCGCGCCGAGCAGAATCCAAGTCAGAAAAGCAGTGCTGACTCTGAAGGAGTGCACCTTGGCGTGGTGCTTGAACGCCGCGAACCGTCCATTATCTCCGGCTTGAGCCATGTTAGTTTCCTATTCGAAGCCTACGGTGCCGGGGAGTTCGTAGGATGGGTACAGCGAAACGAAAATCCATGGAAGATTTGCGCGGTGACGAGACATGATGGGTTTCGCTTCGCTCTACCCATGCTACGCATGTCAACTCTCGTCACCCACCTGATGCCCCGCTAACCGATCGTCTGAACGGCGCAGCCGTCGGCATAGCTCGCGATTGATGTTTTGCAGGACGATCACATAGGTGTGGATATCGGCCTTGTAGCAAGCGTAGAGCTTCTGGGCGGTCAGCTCGTAAAGCACGGTCGGACTCTCCGCGACCACCGTGGCGGATCGATTTTGCATTTCAATCAGCGTCATCTCACCGAAGAAATCGCCGGGCTCCAGAACGGAAATCGGGATGACGTTGCCCGCATTCGCCCGCTTGCTCACCGCCAGCCGGCCGGATTTGACGATGAACAGCGAGCGTCCGGGCTCGCCCTCCGTCACGACGGTTGCTCCGGTATCAAATCGGCACTCAACCAGCATCGACATCAGGAGGTCGAGACTTTGATCCGGGATACCGCCGAAGAACGGTGTGGCGAGCAGGAATGCTCTCAGGTCGGGGACACTGACGGCCATCGCGCGAGGATAATCTTGAGCGCCTTCCCGGGCAAGCGGAGCCGATACCAGCGGTAACGACGCCGAACGTGTTGGAACAAGGGGGTCAGCGAAAGTTTCGGAGCTCGTAGGCTGGGCGAAGCGAAGCGTGCCCACCAACCACCATTGATAGATAGATGGTGGGCACGGCGCTACGCGCCTTTGCCCACCCTTGTAATAGCGCGATCAGTTATTCTCGACCTGTTCCGTGAGGAATGGCCTGCCGCGGTTTGCACC